>DATIPQ010000115.1 GCA_035471785.1 Acidobacteriota bacterium | reverse complement strand
TCACCGGCCAGTCCATCAACATCTGCGGCGGCCAGGTCATGCATTAAGCTAGATGTTGCTTGGGAGAACTGCGATTGTTTTTTCACGGCACCCTCCTCTCGGGAGGCGGGGGCGGACGCGCCATTAGGTCTCGCCATCCGGATGTTGCGTCAAAACGGGGAGCCGGATACCCGAGGCCTGGAAGGCCTGGGATGCTTTCAGCCGGTTCAATTCAAAGACACGGACAGCAAGCTCGTGAACCCGGCCAAAGAGCTCTTCACCTTCGAGGTATTCGGCTTCCGCGCGAAGCTTCTTCTCCTCGAATTTTCGGAGTCTCCGCTCAAGAAGCTTGAATCGGATACTGTCACCGATGCGGCGGGGTAGGCTCTTCAAGCCGGGCCAGTTCAGCGCAACCACAAAAGCAGCCACAGCCAGCATTGCCGTTTTCTGCCATTGAAGGTCCGTTATCAAGTGGGCGCCCAGGCCTGCCAGTACCACGACGGCGGCGGCGTTGATCCACAGAGTCGGGGAACGCCCGGATGACGAGGGACTAGCGCGTGAGGCAGTCAGTGCCCAGAGCTCTGAACGCAAGCGCTCTGTTTTTCTGTCCATCGAATCCGTTTTCGACTTGAGCACAGTGCGGATCCTGAGCTGGCAAATGGAGGCCAGCAAGTCTTGCCCTTTCTCCAGCGGCAGTTCTAGAGCGCCGGTTTGCGCGCCCAGCTCAGCCGCGAAGTCTAGGCAGTCTTGGATCTCGCGGGGAAGCCTATTCCGACGGAAGTTGAGAAGCATTTACAAAGTCCTCCATGTTTTTTTCGGTGTTTTTCGGCCACTTCAGTATCTGCCGGACTCTGAACTCTCGGCTGAAGGCCCTGACTCCACGCGTCTTGCACCCCGGTTCCCTCGAACGATTAATTGCGCCGAGGTAGTCGGTTTCTTCGCCTCCCCCGTAAAGCCGCAGCAGGCCCGGACCCGTCCGCTTTCTGGCATCTTAAGAGCCTTCAAGATCAATGCACTCGTTCCGTGAGCTGGCTGAGACGGCTCTTGAGAAGGTGATCAGAGAGTTCCCGAAAAGAGGCTTTGCTCGAGAGCGTCTGCAGCCGCTGGATTGCTTGGACGAGTTGAAAAACCCTTGCCTGCCGATAGTTTTCGGCGGTGGTGTCCGCGACCGAGCTGTCTAGGTCAAGACGGGTCCGATCAATGCGCTTTTGGATGGCCAGGCACTGCTTTTCGAGACGCCTGGCATGACATTCGGCTCGCCAAGCGCCCCACCGGGCAGAGGCACGTCGAAAAAATGTTGTGATTTCGGACCTGGCTTCCAAGTAAAAGTAAGCTCCATTGATCGCGAGAAGGAGGCTCAGGGTGAGGGCGAGCGCAAGAGTGGCGGAGCTGATGAGTGCCCCTCCCTCCAACACGCCCTTTTCGATGTTTCCCAGTACCCGAAAAAAAATTGCTCGAGTTTCACCCATGAGCCCTAGAAAGACGAGATTTCCCACCGTAACGACGAGAGTCACAGCGACCATGCGGCGGCGTGGTCCGGGAGGACCGTCGCTAGCCAGGGAGCGCCTCCATGGCTCTTCCACCAGTCGCCCCAGCGCGATTTTCAGGTAGAGTATCGTTGCAGTGGCGGCCAGCCCCAGAACTGCGGCCTGCTGGCGTTCTAGATCGAACAGGAAGCCAATGGCCTGGATGTTCAGCAGCCATTCAGCGTACAGGCATACGCCAAGACCTGCCAACAGCAGAGAGCCGCTCACCAAGCGGTCGATTCCGACCGGTTTGCCCTGCAGGACTCCACGCAGCTCAGCGAGGAAATTGCGACACTGTTCAAGTTGCTTTTCCGCGAAGGTTTTCTCGGCTTCTTCCTCCGCTAAGCGCTGGCGGTGGTGGGTGTAGATCGCATCACTGATGCCCTTGGTTTCGGAAGCGATCTTGCTTTCGATGACCTCTCGAAGCTCGTCGCTAGGGGGCAGGTCCAGGGATTTGATCAGGTCATTTGAATCGGCCACTCGACTGTCAATTTCAAAACGGATCATGGCTTTTGCTCCTCTCCCTCTGGCATGTTGCTAAGGTCCTGCATCGCTCTCATATCTCCGTTTTGGGTCAAACATCGCATCGCCGAAACGAAATTGGCGGTCTGGCTTGATCCCGGTTGGCCCGAGAGGACCGCTTCTTGAAAACTGCGTATACCTCTTTTATAGTTATTGTATCTTGAGCCCCTTGTTTCTTTTGAGTTGAGATGGTGCGGACGCCTTGGTCCCCGCAAGGTCGCAGGCAAGTTGATGCAGGCCGGTGCGTTCTTCTGGTGGCTAAGGTGGAGCACTTGATTCGTGGAAGACGATGGCCCATAAAAAATCTCGCAAGTTTCCGAATGTTCCGGATCCTCTTCTACAAGAGTATTTGGACTCTTTTGAGGCCAAAGACGGATTCGATCGATTTGTAGCCCGCCTGTGCAAAGAAAAGCGTACAGACGCGATGGACTACATCCGGGAAGAGACCAGCGACAGCATCGCCAAGATCTTGAACGCACGCAGGATACCCGCCCAGGACAAGGAAGACCTGACCAATGATATTTATCTCCTGGTCTTCGGAAGGCTTGACCCGGAGAAGGGCAACTTCGCCCACTTTGTGAAAGCGCAGGCTAAGTGGGCCTGCATCCGCTATTGGGCGGTGCGCCACCCCAAGGAGGAGTTGGAAGACTATCCTGCTGACGACCCCGACTCTTTGCGCAAAATCATCATTGACGAGTCGCGGCAACGAGCCAACGAGAATCTCGAAATGGTGCTTGAGCTGATCCTGACCGCCGCGCGCAGACCAGAAAGGGTGCTGATTTTCATGCTGACCGTGTTGATGGGGAAAAAGCCCGGCGAATTGCTGGAGGAGTTTGGAAGCAGCACCTTCGGTGATATGACCGACACACTTTGCGGCGAACTGGAAATCCACGGATTCGGGAAACAGGTTCAGGCGGCGGCGAGATTGAGGGAGTCGTTGGAGGAAGCCGCCCATACTGAGCTTGGGAATTCCACCTATGGAACTGCGGACGCGATAGCTAAGCTGCGGTTTCAGATCAGGAAAGGGCTACGTGAAGTACTAGCCGCCGCGCGGATCATGCGTCGCAATCCGGAACAATTGGTCGCAGCATTGGGGGAGGCCCGCGAACCTCCTCACCGGGTTCTGGTATACCTGCACCACCAAGTCCTCGATAAAGGCAGAGAGCAGATCATCCAGATGAATTCACGTACCCTTCGAGCCATCTATCAGAGTTTCATCAAGGAAATGGAGGATTCGGATGGGTCAAGCTCGAAGGTGCAAGGCGTGAAGCAGAAAGCGGAGTGGCTGAGGAAGCAACTTAGTCAGTCAGAGAGGGCTTCCAGTACGGTCGGGGAAACGACTCTGAATCATTACCTGGAGGACGACGATTTGGAGGAACAGGTGAAGCAGTGGCTCAAGAGCTCGGAATCCAAGGTCAAGGAGGTCTTTATGAGACATGCGCTGAGGGATCTGCTCGAATAACGCGGCCCACATGAGGAGGACCTCCCCGACAAGTGCGAGATTTACGCTTGGCCGCGGATTAGGGAATGGAGTCAGGAGAAATGGAAGAATCGCTGTCTGGTGAACATATCGAAGCGCGGGAGTTGATCGCTTGGCTTGAAAAGCGTATCGCGCCGGACCGTGAGGAGATCGTCGAAAAACATCTCAGGGATTGTGACGACTGCCGTCAGCGCGCCATTGAAGCGAAGGCGGCGGACGCGCTTTCCGATACGGACGAGTTCGCGCGCTTGGCGGTCGAAAGACTGGAGGAAAAGGCCCGTCAAGATCCTTCGGCGGAAAGCCGGGTAGAAGCCCTGGTGGAACATCTGCGCCATTCGAAGGGACGGCGGCGCCAGTCCATCCTGGCGCTCGAGGCTTGGAGCCGCTTGCGGCGGCGGCGGCAGGATATCGACGGCGCCCTCGAGTTGCAGCGCGAAGCCGCGCAACTGCGCGAAGGAACGAGCGATAGGGGCGAAGACTACTTGGCCGCAATCAATGAGCTGGCGGGCCTTTATTTGGAGAAAGGGGACAGCGAGGAGGCGGATGTCTGGATAGCCAAAGCCGAGGCCGCCTTAGACCGTCTTCAACCGGCACAGCAGCTTCACACACCGCCCACAAACGCCCATGTGGGAAAGGCGGATTTGATCCTTTATTACGAGGGCGAACTGTCTGCGGTTGAGGCCGGCCGCATCGCGGCCCATCTCGATGCCTGCCCCGCCTGCCGGGAGAAGTCCGGGCGGATCAAGCAACCGGCAGCGGTCGTTGAGTCCGGGCCTAAGTACTGGCATCGCGCCCTTCCGATCGCCGCAGCACTCGTGTTGGGCTTTGCCCTGGGCATCGCCGTGCTTAGCTGGCCGTCGGTCACCCCGCCGGCGATCCGAGCGGGAGCACAAGTTTACGACCTTTTTCCAGCCGACTTCGTGCGGCGAGATCCCCAGGTGCGGATTACTCAGATACCGACTGACGTATCGGCGGTTGTGCTCCTGAATGGACTTACCCTGACCGGCGAGGCAGCGTCGTTCGACGTGGCGGTCCGAGACCGGGAGGAGCGGCGAACCTACTACAAGAAGCCTCTCGTCCTGGACCAGAACGGGTCGGGATGGGTTATCTTCGAGGAAGCATCGCTTTCACCGGGAGACTACTGGGTGATCGTGTCGCAGAACGGTGAGATTGTCGCTCGATTCCCTTTTGCAGTTGTTCCATAGGATTCTCGCGGGCCAGGTAGGGAGGAAGCCATGAAATGTCGCAAGATCATCAAGGCCGCCGCGATCAGGCGGGCAAATGCTGTGCTGGCAGCGGCTGGGTTAGTGCATGCTCTGGCTGCTTGCGGCATTCTCGCCCAGCCACCCATGCTACAGCCCGACCAAACCGTGGAGGGAGAGGTCGGGGCGGAGGGGCGAAATTATCGTCTGGAGATGCAAGCCGGGGAGGCGGTGCATCTGATACTGGAGCAGTTGGGAACTGATCTCGTCCTCACCGTCGCCAGCCCATCAGGACAGGTTCAGGCAAGCGATCGAGCGGACCGCCATCAGATGAAGGAACAAGTCTGGTGGGTCGCCGATGCGACCGGTGGTCACGAGATCACGATCAATGCCAAATCGGCACCGTCCCAAGGGGAGACCCAATTTCGGCTGACTGTCGGCAAGATTCAAACCGAACCGGATACCCTGAGCCGATTCGGGCAACTGACCAAGGCGGCACACCTGACCCAGGAATCCCTGCGGCTGGAGCGAGAAGAGGAGAAGCACGCCGAGGCGGTCGAAGTGGCCCTGGAAGCCGAAAAAATGTGGCTTCAGCTTCAAGAGCCGGTCGAAAGGGCGCAAAACTTGAGCTGGCTCGCCAGGCTGGCATTCACCCTCAGCCAGCTTGACCGCTCGGAACAGTCCGCTCAAGCCGCCCTGAGGCTTTGGACCGAACTGGGAAACCGCTATGAACAGGCATACATGTTTCAACTGCTGGGTTCCATTGCTTTTGGGAGGTTTGCGCCCCAGCAGGCAGTCGAACCTTTTGAGAAGGCATTGTTGCTCGCTGACAAGGACAAGGATCTTTCCCTTTATGCGATCATTCGGTTCGGTCTCGGCACGGTTCTTCTGATGACCGACGTGAGCAGAGGCCTGAAGCTGCTGCACGAGGCCCGCGAAAGTTTCTCCGAGGCAGGCGACTGCGAGATGGAGAAGCGGACCTTGGGACAGATCATGCTGGCTTACGGCGCCCTGCGCGCGCCGGAAAGGGTCGAGGAATATGAACAGGCCCTGGCCCGGCTCCAAGAGGACTGCACCGCCTCTCTTCCTACAGGAATCATCGAAGAAGCTGACCAGATCAAAATCGAACTCAGTCATCTGAGCCCCGAACAGAAAGACTTTCAGGTGAAATCAGATCAGCTTCTCGCCCGAATCGAAAGCCATCTGGAGCGGGTCAGAGAGGTTTTGCCCCAATCCATACTCGAGGGAGAAGCCCTTCTTTTCAAGGGCACACTGCTGCTGGAAAAAAAACGTTTCCAGCGCGCGCTGGAGACGCTCTTGGAGGCTGAGGAGAGTTGGCGAAAACTAGCGGGTTCCCGACTCAAGCTCGCTCTCTGGACCCACCCGGTCATCGGCCACGCCTACCTGAAACTGGACATGCTGGATGCAGCCGAGGAGCGGTTCAGACAGCTCCTCCGGCAAGAACAAGGGGACAACCTCACCGGACGAGCCCTTTCCTTTCTGGGACTGGCCAGAGTCCACCACCGGCGGAACCAATTCCTGCACGCCGAGGAGATGGCTCGGGCGGCGATCGATATCCGGGAATCGATCCGACACGAAATACCGGGACCGTCGCTTCGCGCGGCTTATACCGCGACAACGCGGGAATTCTACGAAACTTACCTGAAGATCTTGATCGAGCAACCCCGGTCTCCGGCGCGCGATGGCAAAATTTGGAAGACGAGTGAAGAAGCTCGCGCGCGAAGCCTTTACGAGATTCTCCGGCAGCCCGCAGCGGATCGTCTGCGGCAACGGGTTCCCTCCCCGCTGGATCGGCGCCGAAGAATCCAAGAACAGATCGCAGCGGCACAGGTTGAACTCTTTCGGGCGCGCAGCGATGACAGCTCGGCCGATGGCGTCCGGGAATTACAGGAAAAGCTGAGGGGACTTCACCTGGAGCGGCACGAGTTGGATGAGAAGACTTGGACTCGGGACACTCTTCATATGGCCGAGCCCGAGTTGCCTTTGTCTCAGGTCAGAGAACGGCTCCTGGACGAACACTCCGCCTTGTTGGAGTATTTTCTCGGTTTCGACGCAGCTTACTTGTTCGTGGTCACGCAAGAAGATTTTACGGTCCTCGAATTGAATGATCGCCAAGCGATCCGCCAACAAGAAAAGCTGTTCTTTGAAGCTCTTCGCCACGGTGGGCGGAGCCGCCGAGGGGCCTATGCGCTTTTTGGCCGATCAGTCTTCGACATTCTGGTCGAGCCGGCGGCGAAGTTCCTCCAAGGCAAGACCCGGCTCATCGTGGTGCCGGACGCAGAGCTGCACCGCTTAGCGTTTCAAGCCCTGTTGACTGACGGGGCGGCAGCGGCGATTCAACAGCTCCCCTATCAAGATTGGCCCTTTCTCGTCAAGAGGTTCGAGGTCCAGACGACACCCTCAGCCGCCGTCCTGGACACGCTCTCCAGTCGTCCGCGGCCAACCTCCTCTCCTCACTTGACGGTATTCGCCGACCCAGACTACCCCGATACGGACACCGATCCCTTCCAGTCCGGCGGGAGATGGCGTTTGCCCAGGTTTCAACACGGTCGTGAGGAAGTAAAGCGGCTGAAACAAACCCTGGAAGGCACGGACTGGGGGTTTACACCCCTTGTTGGTCCTAAAGTACGCGAATCTAATTTGAAACAACACCTCGACGTTCACCGCGCTACTCATCTGCATATTTCCGTGCACGGCGTGGCGGACGACCGCAGCCCAGATTACTCCCGCCTGATTTTCCCCCTGCCGGAAGCAGGAGACGGCGGCGAGGATGGCCTTTTTCAGGTATTCGAAGTCTGGGATCAGGCCTGGGAGCCGCAGGTGGTTGTACTTTCGGCCTGCGACACGGGCCGGGGACCCACGGTTAGGGGCGAGGGCGTTATGAGTCTGAGCCGAGCCTTCTTGAGTCGCTCGCCGTCCGTCGTGATGACCTTGTGGGGCGTACTGGAACGACCTAGCATTGAATTGCTGGTGCGCTTTTACCATTACCATGTCCGAGAAAAACGCGATGTCGGCGAGTCGCTGCGGAAGGCACAACTGGAATTAATCGCCCAAGACGCGCTGGCCGCTGAGCCTCACTATTGGGCCGCCTTTACCCTCCACGGGCGGTCCTAGCCCGTCCCGCGGGCCATGTCTGGAAAGTATTTTGCCGACTTCTGCGAGATTTGCGGTCTAGTCCAGATAGAAGCAATAGATACAGTTTGCTGATGTGATGTTCGCGGGGGACGCCCGCTCATCAAGGAGGAATACTCATGGCCTCACTGACAAAAGTAATGTCGGCTGGACTACTGATTTCGATGATCGGATGCCGCCCGCCAACGGAGTTGCCGCCCGAATTGGGTCATCGTTATCGAGTCTATGTCGACCAGACTGGCTCGACGCCGAGCAAACAAAAAGCCTCGTGGCCGGGCATTTTCCGCAAGGACTTCTTCCCCCGGCTGGGACCCGGCGACCGCTTGGAGATTTACGCCATTCACGACCGCACCTCAGAAGCGCCCGCGCTCTTGATCGAAGAGCTTCCTTCCCTCTCCCTGGACGCCGGCATTACCGCGCAGTTGGGCTATCAAAGGGCCTTGGCAGCGTTGCGAACGAAGGCAGAGCGTGTCTTTGAGGATGTCTTGGACTCGGACGCCAAGGTGGCTAGCACCTCGGTCCTGGGCTTGATCGATAGCTACAAGCCGGACTCCCGGCACCGCCCAACCCGGATTGTCCTTTTCTCAGACATGCTGGAAAGCTCCGATACTTGTGTGAACCTGGAGCGAACCGCGGTCCATTCCGGCAACCTGGAGCAATTGGCCGGTGAACTGCTCGCTTGCCACGATTGGGAGCCTAATGTCTTGCAGGGGGTCGAGATCTACTGCATCGTGCGCGCCTACTTCGCGGGAGATGCCGCTCCGAAGAGCAGCCGGAGGCACTTGGAAGCGTTTTGGAGCCTGATCTTTTCCCGCTTGGGCGCAGAACTGAAAGCTTTCGACACCCACCTCGCAATTGCCGGCCCCCCAAGGTGACAGCGTCCTGGCAAGGAGGCCGGAGCAAAGCCGGAATCGTCGAGATGATCACGGAGGAGAATGAGATGTTCAGTAAAGTTAATGTTTTGACGGCAAAACTGATCATTGCCGGCATGAGCCTCCTGCCGGCATGTCGGATCAGTGACTTTGATCAGGAAACCCTCGGCGAGGTGCCAAAGAGCGAAGAGCTGGTGTGGAACTACAGCTACGACCGTCAAGGGAACCTGTCCGAGATTCGCTCTCCCGGCGGTCGGACTTTAAAGGCTGACCACCGGTCTATCGAGCCGGGTGGTCAGGTGATTCGCGTAACCAACAACTCGGGGCCTGCGGTGGAATGGGAAGTCGACCCGGCCGGGCGCCGCTCGGAGATGCGCGACGCCATCGGGAAGGTTGTTTACGGGTACGACGAATTCGACCGACTCGCCAGCGTCAGGCGCGCGGGGCTCGGTCGGATCGGCCTGCAATACGATTCTCTGGGTCGGGTCCGGCGGTTGACGGTCGGCGAGAGCTTTTCCGCTGAGAACATCTACGATTTTCTGGGACGCCTTTCCGAGCGCCGAACATCGATTGGCCGACTGCAATACCGTTACTCCACCGCCCAAGGCCAAGTCGTTCGTACCTTGCCCAACGGAGTCCGCACCATATGGAACTTCGATAACGACAATCGACTTCGCAAACTGACCCACGTCGACGCTGAGAATGCGATCATCGCCGACTTTCAGTATCAGTATCAGCCCGATGGGAGGATCGAGAAGATCGAGGAATGGGATCGTTTCAGGGGGAAGCACACCATCCGATATGGCTACGATGAGCTGAAACGCCTGATCTTGGTCGACTCGGATCAGGACGGCGCCACGCGATACGACTACGATTCAGCCGGTAATCTGATCAGTGTAGCCGGCCCTAAGAGGCCTTTCGCTAAGGGATCTCACGATTGGGCGGGCCGCTTGGTCGAGTGGAACGGATTCCAAGTTCAACACGACGAGGCCGGGAATGTGATTGCATATCGCGCCGACCAGACCTTTGCCTTTGACCAGTCGAGTCGGCTCGTGCGGATGAGTTTCCAGGGGCGCGAGGTAGAATACGCCTATGATGGCGATGGAAATCTCGCCACGCGAATCGCTGGGGGCAAGACCCGCCGATATCTCACGTTGGCGGGAGATGAGGTTTGGCGCCCGCTGATGGAAGAGGGCGAGGACGGCAGAAAAGCATACTACCTCTGGGACGGCGATGTGCCGCTGGCCCGGGTCGTTGCCGACGAGGTCACCTATTTCTTGCCCGATCACCTGGGTTCAGCCCGTTACCGGGTTTCCGGTAGCGGCAAGGTGGGAGATCCCTCTCGGTTCACTCCGTTTGGCCTGCCTGAGGCGGAATCAGGCCTCGAAGAGTTTCTCACGCCCGGTTTTGCAGGCCTCTTTTACGACCCGAGTGGTCTCTTCTACGTGACCCCCGAACGCAGTTACGTGCCGGGTGTGGGCAGGTTTCTGCAGCCGGATCCAGTCCACCGCGTTC
The DNA here is from genome assembly GCA_035471785.1 of Acidobacteriota bacterium. NCBI lineage: Bacteria > Pseudomonadati > Acidobacteriota > Acidobacteriota bacterium. Next base: position 14,286 of record DATIPQ010000115.1, on the reverse strand, counting down.
CCCTCGGCTCCCCCCACGATTCCCGCTATCTCTACGCGGGCGCGGATCCGGTCAACTACCTGGACCGGTCGGGTCGCTTCCCCCTACCGGCATTCGCCGGCATTCACGACTGGGCCGAGTTGGTTCGGCGCCAAGAGTACGCAACCCAGCGGATGATCCGCGAGCGTCTGCTCCAACGGCTCAAGGAAACAACTGGAGCGGAAAACGCCGTGGGCTCGGCTACGACCCAGGTAGCGACATCCTATCTGCTTGAATTAGAAGGAGAAACTTGGCGGAATTTCAGCGAGGTTTCGCTGAATGCCGCCGACCTATATCGCGCCCATCGGGGGCTTGGCCCCGCGAGTCGGCACATGTCGAATCTGGCAAACCGCCGCTATGCTGCCGCTTCTACGCTTTTCGGCATGTTGACAGATAGCGTGCAAGTAACGACCGAGGTTCTTAGAAACGCCGGCATCTCGGCGATGCTCATCAACCCTCCTCACTATCCAATTTCTCGAACTCCCTTTGGCTGGCATGGCACGGGGTCGTTAATGGGAGGTCGTCTCCGCTATTCCGACAGCATATCGACGGTGGCGCCTCAATGGTGGCAGGCCGGGAGTATTGAACATCGACGCGCCGTCCGACTTGAGACCGATTTCGGCAGCTTCAGCGAACATCTGCACTCATCGACTCCCGCTACCAGCTTCCTTGAGCGTTTCATGATGCATCACTTTCCCTTGGGCTCCTACTTTGATCCCGCTTCGACATCTTCGGTCCGGACACGAAGGATCAACGAAAGCTATCGCGTCCTAACCTCGAACGGAATCACACGAGTTGAACCGGCAGGGGCTGGAAGCCGGCTGGAACCGTCCGATATAGGCGGCATCTATCTCCGAAGTACGGGAAACCTTATGGAAGGACTAGGAGATCTCAGGGGCATCAGCGTCGATCCCGAGAGCGGAGCGGTGATGCTTCTCGGCAAGTCGTCCGAGTTCGCGCTTCCCTCGCTGACCGTCGACGATCTTGTCGCGGTGTTTCGGTGCGTCTATCGGACGGGCGAGGCTCCTTTTGTCTCCATTGACCCTGATCCCGAGAACCCCCGAGGACCACGAATGCTGGTCAGACTGCCCGACGAGCTCAAGAACACCTATGTCGGCTGGGTTCTGTTTCACGCTGACCGGTTGATGAAATCGTATAGTCTTGGCAAAGACAATCTGACTCGCCGCAAGATCACGACCAGGATCCGAGACTATCGAAACCTGTTGAGAGCCGACTCGCACGCAGGCGGCGAGATCTGGGAACGTTTTTGGATTCGTCCGGCCGAAGTGCGAAGCTTTCGTTCCTTGTCCGGAGCCACGACTCGCTTTGAGGTGCGCCTGGGAGTGCAAACCCAGACGATGGTGCTGCAGGCGGGCAAACTGGCGCCCGCTGAGAACCGGGCTTCGTCTCCTGGAGCGGCCTCCTTTTCGCGCTGGTTCACGAAGCGTTATGACGAGATTTCAGCGGAGGCGCTGCTGCTGCCCCCAGCCGCCGCAGGACGGACCCAACCGGTCCCCCTCTTCGCCGAGTTGAAGCGGTTGGCCGTACTGTCGGCAGCGGCCGAATATCTTCACGCCCTCGGGACTCCCCTGCCTGCATGGATGCTCCAGCATGAGCTGACCCCAGTACCGGTTCCAGGGACCACTCCCTCCCTGGAGGTGGAAACTGAGCCGGTCTTGCTGGCTGACGGCACCGGTCGTGCCATCCGGGTTTTCGGGGGCGTGAGCCTCTCGGCTCGGAAAAAGATGAACATGTCACGGCCTGCAGATCCCGATCTGGCGCACCTGGAGTCAGGCCTGAGGTCGGCGCTGGAAGGTAGACCCGACCCCGGGACGCTGCTCCGGGAGACCAGCCCTGGAGACGACACGGCGGTTTGGTGGCCGGGCACAAGTGCAGCCGCACCGTTGCCGCTGCGGCTGACTGAGACTGATCTGTCGATTCCCCTGGCCGGACCCAGGCTGCGCTTCGAACTTCGGAGACACTACAATTCCTTTTTCGCGCCCCGGGGCGTTTTCGGGGCTGGCCCGTGGACGTTCGACTTCCCCTTCCTAGAGAAGCGACCGAGGATTGCGGCGGAAAAAGGGGGGCAGATGATCATCCAGACAGGCTACCGCCTGAGCTCTCCGCTTGACTCGGTACTCGCGACTTTTTACCGGACCGGACAGGTTGGTCAGGTGGGCACTCACTTATTGGTTCCCTCCCAAAGCGACTCTCCCTTCCTGGCCCTGGGAGCGGGTTCGCATCCCGTTACCGGTGAGACGACCCAAGTTGTTTTTCTTCGCGACGGACGACACTGGCACTTTGACAAGCATGGGCGCCTCGCGGCCCAGGCAGACCCGGAGTCGATGGTCGTCTTCTCTTACGGCCAGCGCGGTCGTCTGACGGAAATCGGCGTCTACGTCGATGGAAAGCGCCTGGATCGGATCGATTTCGACTACGACTCGCAAGGACTGCTGACCAGCGTCGAGTCAAGCGGCAGGCGCACCAAATACCGATATGCCGATAGCCTCCTGGAACTGGTGCGGAGAGATGACGGCGAAACCCGATACCAATACAAGAACCGCCTGGTCGCGACGGTCACAACCGATGATTCAGCCGGGCACCGTTTTGTCTATAACTCGCGTGCACAGTTGACCGAGGAAATCCTTCCGGATGGATCCAAGCGAATCTACTCTCTGCGGCGTGATCAGTCCGGCCTGACTCTGCAAGTCTACTCGCCCGAGACTGACCAGGTCTTGGAGCGAGCTTACTACGACCGAGCCTGGCGACCACTGGAATATGTCGGCCAAGAGGGGGCGCGTTACCTCTGGCGAAGGAACAATGGGGCGGTCACACTGCGAATGAAAACGCCTCAGGGCGGCTTTCAGGAACTGGGTTGCGATGGAGACGGAAGTTGTTCATGGCTTCGGGGCAAGAGTTCCAAGACGGAGATCACCCGCGATCCTAGCGGGGAGTCGCTGGAGTTTAGTAGGGAAACCATGCCGTTCCTGCGCTACGAGTTTCTGTCGGATGGGCGCCCCAGCTCTTTGGCAGCCAACAATACCGAAGTCTTTTTCAACTATGGCCGCGATCGTCGTCTCCAAGGGGTGCTCTTTGCGGCCCCGGGACAGGATCGCGCTCGGCTGACCCGCTGGCTGCAACTCTCGATCGAGCCATCAGGTTATCGCACACACAAAATATCAGACCACTCCGGGCTCACCGCCACGTTTCAATACGACCAGTTTGGGCTCTCAACAGTCGAGAGCAACCGCAGCCGACTTCACATCGCTCGGGGCGACGAGGGGCTTCCCAAGAGGATCGAGTTCCCTGGAGGAAGCCAACAAGTCTGGGAGTTCGACTCCCTTAAGCGTCTCTCAAAAGTTCAATTCATCAGCGATAAAGGCAGCGCTTCCATGTCGTTCGATGGTGGGCGGCTCACTACGGTTCGTGATTTCAATGGCTGGCATGCAGGGCTCGAATACTGGCGAAAGGATCATGCTTTCAAGCTTCTGCGATCAGTGCGGGGAGAGGGACTTGACCTCATTTTTGACTATGACGGATTAGGGCGGCTCGTCCGAGTCTCTAACGGAAAACGCCTTAGCTGGCTATACGAGTATGATCACAAGAGTCGCCTCCGGCGCGTAACGTTGCGCACCCGATCCGATTGAAGTCTGACGACGGAGTGGGCTGCGCACTCGACAGAGGAGCTGTCTCCCAGTCCTGGCGCCGGTCCTCCGCCTCTTGACGGCGGATGTATTCCGGCATCGCTTTTTCATCCCGACCTACTGCCGAGGCAAAGTGATTGTCAGGTGCCATACAGTGAGTTCACCCACGCCTCCGTTCTCCACGGGCTGTTGAAGACCGCCTGCTGTGGAAGCCGCTCCTCCAATCCCCTAAAATGTGATCTGGAAGGTGCGGGTGGCAAACGTCGGCTCGTCTGGGACGTCCGACGAAGGGACAATAATGAAATATCTTTCCATCCCGGTTGGAGTCGCTGTCCTGTTATTGATGGTCGCGCTGGCTGTGGAAGAGGTCGCAGAGCCCGCAGCAGCAGACGGCTACTGGCCTCAATGGCGCGGGCCGCTGGGCACCGGGGTCGCGCCCGAGGCGGACCCGCCGATCGAGTGGGGCGAGGACAAGAACGTTCGCTGGAAGATCGCCCTGCCGGGCAAAGGGCACTCGACGCCCGTCATCTGGGGTGACCGTATCTTTCTGACCACGGCCGTGCCTTTCGGGGAGGAACAGGAGCCGGTGCCGGTCGACGCCAAGAACGCTCATGATCAAGTCCCCGTTACGCAACGCTACAAGTTCATCGTCATGGCGCTGCAGCGGCAGAACGGAGAAGTCCTCTGGCAGCGGACCGTGCGGGAAGAGCTTCCCCATGAAGGCGGTCACATCACCGCCAGCCTGGCCTCCGCCTCGCCCGTGACCGACGGCGAGCTGCTGTTTGCCTCTTTCGGGTCCTGGGGCCTCTACTGTCTGGACTTGAACGGCAACCTCAAATGGGAGGTCGATCTGGGCACCATGCATCCGCTTCATGCCCACGGCGAAGGAAGCTCCCCCGCCCTGCACGGCGACACCCTGGTCGTCAACTGGGATCATGAGGGTGAGTCGTTCCTTGTGGCTTTCGACAAGCGGACGGGAAAGGAACGATGGCGGACCAAGCGGGACGTAAAGTCCTCCTCCTGGTCCACTCCCCTGATTGTGGATGACGGCGGGAAAGCGCAGGTGATTGTCAGCGGTTCAGACCGCGTGACCGGTTACGAGTTGGCCACCGGCCTGCTCGTCTGGGAATGCGGCGGAATGTCGGTCGAGAACGTGGTGGCCACGCCCGTGGCCGGCAACGGAATCGTCTACGCCGGCAGCAGCTACGACCGCCGGAGCATGATGGCCATCCGCTACGAAGGCGCCAAGGGAGACATTAGCGGCAGTGACCGCGTGCTTTGGAACCGCCCCAGAGGAGCCCCCTACGTGCCTTCGCCGCTGCTCTACGGGGACTCGCTCTATTACCACTACCATTTCCAGGGCGTGATGACCCGCGTCAACGCCAGGACTGGGGAGGACAGTCCGGGACCCCTTCGCCTCTCCGGTATTCGCATGGTCTTCGCATCGCCGATAGGAGCCGACGGGCGAGTCTACGTGGTGGACCGGGCGGGAACCGGACTCGTCCTCTCGCACGGCGACGAGCCGGAGTTGCTCGCTGTCAATCGTCTCCAAGACAGCTTCAGCGCCTCCCCGGTGGCGGTGGGCCGGGAACTCTACCTCCGAGGCGAGAAGTATCTCTATTGCATCGCCCATTGAGCAGGCCGGGGCAGGAAGTCTGAAAGCGTTAGACAAACTCGCGGACGGCTTCCACGATGCGTTTGCGGGAGATGCCGAACTCGTCCAGCAGGGCGTCGGGTGCGCCGGAGCGGGGCAGTCCGCTGACGGCCAGCTTGCGGTAGCGGACGTTTTCGTTGGCGATGGCGTCGAGTACGGCATCGCCCAGTCCGCCGGCGGGGTAGTGGTCTTCGACCGTGATCACGACGCCGGTCTCGCGGGCCGCCTGGCGCAGCGTTTCGCCGTCCACCGGCTTGACGCTGTAGAGGTCGATCACGCGCACCGCGATGCCCGCCTTCTTCAGGTCCTCATAGGCGGCCAGCGACTCGTGCAGGGTGATGCCGGCGGCCACCAGGGTGGCCTGGTCGTTGTCGCTGGAACGCAACACCTTGCTGCCGCCCACCCAAAAATCCTCGTCGTTGGGATAGAGCAGCGGCGTCTTGGGACGGGTGGTGCGGATGTAGACGATGCCCTCCCTTTCGGCCGCCAGGCGGACGCAGTTCTCGGCGCACACGCCGTCGCTGGGATAGAGCACGGTGGAGCCGGCTATGGCCCGCATCATGGCCAGGTCTTCCAGCCCCATTTGGGAGGGCCCGTCCTCGCCGATGGAGGCGCCGGCGTGGGAGCCGCAGATCTTCATGTTGGCCCGCGATACCGCGCCCATGCGGATTTGGTCGTAGGCGCGGGTGAGAAAGGCGGCGAAGGTCGAACTGAAGGGGATCTTGCCCAAAGCGGCAAATCCGGTGGCGGCGCCCACCATGTTCTGCTCGGCGATGTAGCACTCGAAAAACCGTTCCGGATAGGCCTTGAGAAAGTCCTGCGAATAGGTGGAGTTCTTGGTGTCCCCGTCCAGCGCCACCACCTCGGGATGGGCGGCGCCCAGCTTGCGCAGTCCGATTCCGTAGGCGCCGCGGGTGGCGATCTTGTCATCGGGTCCGTAGCCCGGACCTTCCATTTGGCGGGCAAAGCCCTGGGGTCCGGCTGATCCGCCTTTGTCGGGCGCGGCGATGGTCAGGCCGAAATCCCTCCCGGGATCGTCGTCTAATTCCGCCACAGCCTTGGCCAGCTCTTGGGGATCGGTGACCGGGACGCCGTGCCGTCCTTCGGCGTCGCTGAGGAAAGACACTCCGGCGCCCTTGAAGGTGCGGGCTACGATCAGACGCGGGCTTCCATCGGCTTGCAGGGCCCAGCGCAGCGCATCGTCGATCTCTTCCATGTCGTGACCGTCTATGGCCCGAGTCTCCCATCCGAAGGCCTCGAAGCGGCGGCAGTAGAGATCGGTGTCGTGCCCGAACATGGTGCGCTGGCTTTGTCCCAGCCCGTTCACGTCGAGAATGCCGATCAGGTTGTCGAGGTTGCGGTAGGAGGCCAGAGAAGCCGCTTCCCAAACCGCTCCCTCCGCCACCTCTCCATCGCCCATCAGGACGTAGATCTTGTTGTCGATGCCGTCCAGCCGGCTGGAGAGGGCCATGCCCACACCTACTGACAACCCTTGTCCCAACGACCCGGTGGCGACGTCGACCCACTTGTTGCGAGGCGTCGGATGCCCTTCCAGGTCGCTGTCGATCAGCCGCAGGGTCTTCAGGTGCTCGACCGGAAAGGCCCCCGCCTCGGCCAAAACGGCCCACAGCAAAGGCGCTGCGTGCCCTTTAGAGAGGACGAAGCGGTCGTTGCGCCGGTCCTTGGGCTTCTTCAGGTCGAAGCGCAGATAGCGGAAGAAGAGGGCCGCCACCAGATCCGCGCTGGACATGCAGGTGGTGGGATGCCCTGACTTGGAGCGGGCCGTCGTCTCTAGAGAGTGACGCCGCAGGCGGTTGGCCATGGCTTCGAGGGTTTGAAAATCGACGGCGGATTGTTGGGAGGGGAAACCTTGTCTTTCCATCGCACCGGCACTATAAGCGGTGCCGTTGCGAGTGTCAATGATCGTGCTTGAGCACGCTTCCACCGATGTCCGAAGCGGCTCATCCGCCCGCCAAGGGAAACGAAAGCGGCGGCGATTGCGTCTCGGCTGAGTGATGCTGAAGATAGGAGACCGGGCGCCGCACTTCAAACTGAGTCCTTTACGGGGTCGGCAACCCTTCGATCTGAGTGAGCAGTTGGCGCGGGGACCCGTCATGCTGGTCTTCGCGAAAGAGTCCTGCCCGACCTGCCGCTGGACGCTGCCCCTCCTCGATCCGGCCGGCCTCGAGGCCTCGGGCGAGAAGGGCCAGATGGTGGTGGTCTTGCAGGAACTTCCCTGGGTGGCCGAGGAAATGGTGGAGGAACTCGGTTTGGGCAGTCCCGTGCTGGTCGATGACGACCCCTACCCGGTCAGCAATGCCTTCGGCATCGACTTCGTGCCCTCGGCTTTCTTGATCGGGCCCGACGGAAAGGTCGCGGCCGTTTCGGAAAGCTTCCAACGCGATGAGCTTTCGCGAATGATCGAGAGCCTCTATCGCCGCAACGCTAAAACGCCCCGCGCCGTTTTCCGCCCTGAGGATGAGATTCCCCCCTTCCGTCCCGGCTGAGGGTCCAAGAATTCTGCCTAGCCGTGAGCTGGGCTAGAGGTCGTAGGAACGGCGGCTGAAGACCAGGTATTTGCCTTCGGGGGGATGGCGGCGGTAGCCCAGAAGGTGAAAGACTTCCACCGCGAACCAGCGGGCGATTCCGGGATTCACGATCATCCAGCCGGCCCGCCGCTTGCGCTCTTCGGGATGGCACTTGACGCCGGGCATCCAATGGGCGATGCGCCCCAGCCTCATGCGCCTGAGCCAGGCCGAAACCCTGAGCCAGATCGGGTTGAATTCGCGTCCCAGGAAGAAGCCGTCCTCGCCCTGCTGCTGGTAGAGGGGCATGACGAGGCGTCCCTTCATCGGGGCGCTAACTTCTCCCCGGCTGTCGTGGGCGACCACCTCTCCCTTTTCGACCTGCTGGAAGTTGCTCTTGCCCGGCAGCATCACGAAGTGATCCTGGGGACCGATGCCGTGGCGGTAACGGATTTCGAAGGCGCAGGGGGTGTCGCCGCATTCGCAGACCAGGCGCTCCACATGGCGGCGGACTTCCTGGCGTCCGCCGTCGATGAGTCCGCACAGGTTGAGGGCGATCCAGATCAGCGACTCGTGGTTGTCGACGGCCCCTTCGCTGAGGTGTTGCCCGCCTTCAAAAGTGAGGCAGCGGTAGCCGCGCCCGTTAAGGTACTCCATGAGGGCGCCCCCGATTTCCTCTTCGATTCCCAGAATCACGGGAACCGGAAAGCGGAAGGCCAGTTGGCGGATGGGCAGCGTGTCTTCGATGGCGGCAAAGGGGACGCCGTCAGCCGACGTGGTGTGCAGATCGAAGATGAAAACGGGGCCCTGAGCCCGCTCGATGCAGTGCTCCAACTCGGCCAGCAACTCCATCATTTCGCGCTCTTCGTCCATCAGAGAACGGCGGACGTGGCGCAAGGCCTCGATGCGCTCCGGCCACCAGATGCGATTGAGATCTTCCCGGATGTAGCGCTTTCTTTCAGCCAGCGCCTGCAGATTTCCGGCCAGGGCGATGAATTCCCCGCGCATTTCCACCTGGCGGCTTCGCAAGGCTTCCCCCACCCGCCGAGAGGCCCGCAAACCTGCCGGTTCATTTCCGTGCAGCGCCGTGACGCATATCATCATCGGGCCGGGCCGCTGGCCGCCCCAGCGGGCCACGACCCGTTCCAATCCTGCTTGTGTCGTCGGCTCGCTTTCCAGCACGTTGGCCGCTTCACTCATTGCTTCCATAAATAAAGAGAGAGGGACAATCTTCCGTCCCTCCCGCTCTAAAATGTTAACCGAATTCCTGCTCTCTGATAAGAGACGCCTTTATTTCTTTTTCGCTTCAGTCCCTCGATTTGGCCATATTGCCCCTTTACTTTCACCATCTACTGTCTTATAGTTGCTTTTTATGACGAAAATATGCACTTCTAGAGAAAGTCTGATGGACCAGGTGGCTTGGAGAGACCTGTCTCTGGGCGAACGTTTGGCCGGCGTCCTGCGGCGATCCCAATGCCTGACGGTGGGAGAGCTGTTGCGACGGGGCCGGGAATGGCGGCTCAGCCGAGCCGGCTACGGCAGTCACTCCGAAATGGAGTTGATGCGGGCCGTCGATTGGCTTAAAGGCGAGTTCGACGCCGGGCTGGACAGCTTGCTCATGGAACTGAGCGAGGAGGTGGCCAGCCGGCCCCAGCGAGCCTGCCGCAAAATCTTTCTGCGCCGCAAGGCCGGCGGCCGCTGGATACGTCTGCTGGGACATCTGGCCCAGAAGGCGCTGCAGTGCGTTGACCTGCGTCAACTTCGACGTCACCTGCTGGCTTTGTCCGAGGAAGCCTCCGAGCAGGAGACGAAGGAGCCGAGCGCGGTCCGTGACGACTCTCCAGGCAGCGAGTCCGCCGCCCAGGGTGGAGGCGATGTCGCCCCGACCATGTCGTCCGCTTCCCGCCCCGCTGATTTTTTTGCTCCTCGACCTGCACTGACAGTGCACGAAAAAACCGCAGAACCTCCTCTGGAGTCACTACTCCATCTGAGAGAGTACCCGGCCATGGCCGAGGAGAAGCGGGAACTGCTTCAGGGCGCGGAGACTGCTGAGTGGCCCGGGCTCGAGCACGACCTTTTTCGCTTGGCCGGCGGCGTCTTGCCGGCTCCCGACTGGCATCCCGCCACCGCCCTCCGGCTGGTGCCTTCCTGGGTCTTGTGCCGCAGGATGGTGGAATCGGTAGCTCCCCTTCCACTGGTGCGCCGGGCCCGGCGTTGCCGCTGGAAGACCTTCGCCCAGGCTCTTTCCGAGCCGGCCCGCGACCTCCAGCCGGGATTCGATTCGGTGGGCGAGCAGATGCTCTGGGAGCAGGTCGGACGCCTGGTCGAGCTGGGTCCGGGGTGGCCCCTCTCCACCAGCGACCTGCAAGTCGAATCGACCCTCCAGGAGTCCTTTTGCGCATCCCTCGAGCGCCTTCCCCAGCGCACGGCCCGCCTGATGCGGTTGCGCATGGGAGCCGGACGCAGCCGTGCTCTGACGCTGCAAGAAACCGCGCGGGAATTGAACTTGAGCGCCGAGCGCGTCAGGCAGATAGAAAACGCTGCCTGGGAGACGTTGCGGCGCCAGGAAGCATGGCCCCGCAGGTTGGCCCGCAAGATCGAAGAGGCCATGGAAGCTGAAGGAACTGCGGTCGCCGTCGAAGTGCTGGCCGAGGACCCCTGGATCGGTCCCCGCCTGACCCGCAGCCGGCCCTTTTTCGATCAACTGGTGCGCAAGACCGTGGGCAGCCGCAGGCGTCTGGACATGCGCTACGCTCCCGGCGGCTGAAGAAAAGATTTGCAAGCAAGGGCCGGCAGTGAATAATCTCCTTTAGGTGGCGTAGAATCCGGTCGGACACCAAGCTTTCCTGCTCATGGCAGTGAGGTGTTTGGTAGCCGCCATCGTTAAACCTGCAGGGAGTTGCCGTCATGTCCGAGTTTCTCAGCGAGATACTGGCCTTTCCCACGGTGATCTTCAGCGGACTGTTGGGGCTCTGCCTGCTCTACTGGTTGACGGTCATTTTGGGCGCTCTCGATCTGGACCTCTTCGACTCCCTGATGGGCCTGGACGGGGCCGAAGGCGCCCTGGAATCGTTGGAAGCTTTGGATGCAGTGGATGCCGTGGACGCTGTGGACGCCGCATCGGCCGCCGACGTCGCCTCTGCTGGAGATGCCGCCGATGCTGCCGATGCCGCCTCGGGCGGGTTCCTGGACGCCTTGGGAATCAGCGGCGTTCCCATTCTCATCTCGTTTAGCTTCTTGGCCCTCTTCGGCTGGATGATCAGCTACTTGGGCATGCAACTGGTCGACGACCCAGCCTGGGTGTTGGGAGGCACCTTGACGGCCGGGCTGGTTCTGGTCTCCTCGGCGGGCCTGGGGACGCTGGCCACCATCCTGACGGTGCGTCCCATGAGGCGCTTTTTCACCACCCCCGACGCCCGCACCCACTCCAGTTTGGTCGGCTCGGTCTGCACCATCACGACCAGCAGTGTCGACGCCGAGTTCGGCCAAGGCGAAATCGACGACAGCGCGGCCGGATTGCTGGTGCAGGTGCGCTGCGCCGAAGACAACGAGATGAAGCGCGGAGACAAGGCCCTGATCTTCGATTACGATCCCCGCAAGCAGGCCTTCAAAGTGGTTCCTCTTGAGGACAGCCTGGCGGGAGAGGCGCGGCTGGGTCAACGTTAAGTCAACACGGAAGCGAGACAACCATGGAATTCTTTATCGTCCTGGGATTTGCGGGACTGATCATTTTTATGGGCATCATGATGCTCTTCGTCCGCCTCTTCCGCAAGGTGGAACAGGGCAAGGCCCTGATCGTGGGCGGACTGGGGCGGCCGGAACCCAAGATCTACTTCACCGGCGGATTCGTCATCCCCATCATCCACAAGCCCGAGGTCATGGACATCTCGGTCAAAACCATCGAGATCGACCGCCGGGGCAAGGAGGGCTTGATCTGCGGCGACAATATCCGCGCCGACATCAAGGTCACCTTCTTCGTGCGCGTCAACAAGACCAAGGAGGACGTCACCAAAGTGGCCCAGAGCATCGGTTGCGTGCGGGCTTCCGACAAGGTCACTCTGGAAGAGCTCTTCAACGCCAAGTTTTCCGAGGCTCTCAAGACGGTCGGAAAGCAGCTCGACTTCATCGACCTCTACACCAAGCGCGACGAATTCCGCGACCAGATCATCCGCGTCATCGGACGCGACCTCAACGGCTACGTGCTGGAAGACGCCGCCATCGACTTCCTGGAGCAGACGCCTCTGAGTTCGCTTGACGAAGACAACATCCTGGACGCCCAGGGTATCCGCAAGATCACCCAGCTCACCACGACCGAGCACGTCCATACCAACGAGTTCCAGAACAACGAGCGCAAGCTCATCACCAAGCAGAACGTTGAGGCCGACGAGGCCATCTTCGAGCTGGAGCGCCAGCGCGCCGACGCCGAAGCCAAGAAGGACCGCGAGATCGCCACCATGCGGGCCCGCGAAGAGGCTGAAACCAAGAAGGTCCAGGAAGAAGAGCGGCTGCGCTCGGAAACGGCCCGCATCAAGAGCGACGAAGACATCGCCGTCCAGGAGGAGAACAAGCAGCGCCAGGTGGAAGTGGCCGAGAAGAACCGCCTGCGCGTGATCGCGGTGGAAGAGGAGCGCATCGAGAAGGACCGCCAGTTGGAGGTCATCGTTCGCGAGCGCGAAACCGAACTCAACCGCATCGCCAAAGACAAGGAAGTCGAAGTCGAGAAGAAGTCCATCGCCGAGGTCATTCGTGAGCGGGTGGCGGTGGAACGCACCGTGGCCGAGGAAGAGGAAGCCATCAAGAAGCTGCGCCGCGTGGAAGAGGCCGAGCGCGAGCGGCAGGCCAAGGTCATCGCCGCTGAAGCCGAAGCCCAGGAGAACCTGGTCAAAGACATCAAGGCCGCCGAAGCCGCCGAACAAGCCTCCGTCCACCGGGCCAAGGAACGCGTCACGCTGGCCGACGCCGAGGTCGAAGCCGCCGACCGCGAGGCCCGCGCCAAGATCCGCCTGGCCGAAGGCGTCGAGGCCGAAGAGGCCGCTTCGGGACGCGCCCAGGCTGCCGTCCTCAAAGAGAAGGGGCTGGCCGAGGCCGTGGCCATCCAGGAGAAGTTCAAGGCCGAAGCCGCCGGACTCACCGAGAAGGCCGAAGCCATGCGTCAGTTCGACGAAGCTTCCCGCCAGCACGAGGAATACCGCCTGCGCCTCGAGAACGAACGCGTCATCGCGCTGGAAGACATCGGAGCCCGCCGCGACATCGCCGAAAAACAGGCCCAGGTCCTCTCCGAGGCCTTGGAGAGCGCCGACATCGACATCGTGGGCGGCGACGGCGTCTTCTTCGACAAGCTGGTCAACTCCATCGCCTCAGGCAAGTCGGTGGACGGCTTCTACAACAACTCCAATACCGCCCAAGCCCTGCTGGGAGACTACGTCAGCGGCAAAAAGGATCTTTCCGAAGACCTCAAGGCGCTGCTGGCGGGCGCCTCCCGGCACGCCCAGGGCCTGGGCAACCTCACTCTCTCGGCCCTGCTGGCCAAGATGATGCTGCAGGAAGGGGCCGACAAGGAAAAAATCAAGGCCCTGCAAGCACGTGCTTCCGAACTGGGTTTGGACAAGTTACGAATATCTTGAGGAATGAAGGGGGCAGTACCCCATAGCAGTTCGAACTTCGCCTATCGAACCTCGAACTTAACCGCCGAACAGCGGCCACTGCGGAACGAGTCCGAAGTTCGAAGGATTTTGACGACAACAAGCCCACAATGAACGAAGCTAACCTTGACCGGGGCACATACGAGATCATCCGCGACCGCCTGATGGATCAGGCCAAGGCGCTGGGTGAAAAGGCCGAAGACCTCAACCGGCGCCGTCTCGAGCTGTTCGGCAGCAGCGAAGTGTCGCTGGTCGGCAACGAGCGCATCCGCACCGAGAACAACTGCGTCCCCCGCGATATCGTGGCCGTGGGATCACGTCTGCTCTTCGGATACAATGTCTTCATCGGACTGCGCCGGGAGACCAAAGTCCGGGACGTGCTCACCCTGCACCGTTTCGGACGCGCCGCCCAGGAGTCCGGTGAGGATTTCGTCATCGAGGCGCTCTCTCCAGAAGACTCCGACAACTTCCTCAGCGATCCCCGCTTCGTGGAGGACTTCGCCGAGCTCTACCGCTACTACAAAGACGCTCACCTGCTGCAACTGCGCAATCTGGGCAGCAAGCTGCTGGCCGTCTTTCAGATCGGAGAATCGACCTCAGACGTACGCGTCTTCCGCTGGGCCGTGGACCGCGAGGGCAAGGTTTCCTATATCGACAACCGGGGCGAGCGCGACCACACCTTCCCCCCCTCCCACGACTTCGAGTGGACCCCGGTGGCCCGCGAGGACTTCATCAGCGGACGCCACCCCCACATCTCCATCCTCGACGAGGTCTTCGTGGAAACCGTGGGCGGCGACCTGACC
>DATIPQ010000114.1 GCA_035471785.1 Acidobacteriota bacterium | reverse complement strand
GCTTCAGGGCGACAGCTTGGAAAGGGCTTGAGAAAGCTTGGAATCCGGATATCCCTGGCCGCGGATGTCGACAAACTTCTGATAGGAGGCCGCGGCGGCCGGGCTTCCCAGTCCCTCTTGGGCTTGGGCCATGTAGAAGTGAACCGGAGGGAAGTAGCGGTAGGTGGGTGTTTCGTCCAGGAACAGCGCCGTAAACTCGCCCCGCCTGTTCAGGCAAGCCTCGAACTCGGAATAGGCCGAAGGAAAGGCTTCACCGTCCAGGTAGGCCAGACCCAGCAGAAAGCGTCCCATGACGGTGTCGGCCAGGCGCTGAGCCTCGCGGTGGGTGCGGATAGCCTGCTGGACGTTTTCCTGCAGCCGCTGGGCTTCAGCTTCGAGAAGCTTGCCGTAGGCTTGCTCCTCGATCTGCAGGCTGGAGCTGAGGCGCTCGGCCAGCTCAGCCGCCCTTTCGAATTGTCCGGCGCGCAGGTAGACCAGCCCAGCCTGAAAGATGACTCCCAGCTTGCGAGTATTCGTTAGGGCTCTTTCGGCCCACAGCAAGGCCGGTTCCTCTTCTCCCAATTGGATATAGGCCGAAGCCATGGCGATGCGCTTGAGGCCGGGAAGCGCGGGGTTCTCGCGGGCCAGGTCGTTTTGCAAGATATCGAGGGCGTCCCGGAAGCGCCCTTCATAGGCCGCCAGGTCGGCCAGTCCTGCGGCGGCAGTAGAGGCTCCTTGCTCTCCTCTCTCACTCAGGCGGAGCCAGGTGCGGCGGGCCTCCTCCACGTCTCCTTGAGCCAGCTTGGTCAAAGCCAGATAAACGTAGGTGGCCTCGAAAGAATCGTCCAGCTCAAGAGCCTTGAGGGCTTCGCTCTCAGCGGTTTCCAAGTCGCCCGCAAACATGGCGTACCAAGCCGAATTGGCACGCATGACGACGTTGCCAGGATTGGCGTCGGCCATGGCCTTGCCCTGCTCATAGGCGTTCTCGAACTCGCGGGCGAAGAAGGCTGCGTAGGCCAAGTTGGCCCGCCCGACCCGGTCGCCGGGCACTTCTTCAACCAGCGCCGAATAGGCTTCTACCGCTTTCTCGAAGTCGCGGTGCAGGATGTAGTAATTGCCGCGCGTCCGGTAGCGTTCGCGGGGCGTCATCCGGTCCAGGTGCGACATGGCCAGCAGGAAGTAGCGGTCGGCCTCTTCGTGGTTGCCCAGGTTGAAGTTCATGACCGCCAGGCCCGAGTACGCGCGTCCCATCTCGGGATCGAGTTCGACGGCTGACTTGTAGTAGTTGATTGCCTCCTGCCAGCGGCCCTGCTGCTGCACTTCCTGGGCCCGGGCATAGGCTTGGGCGGCCTCCAGCGAGTTGCTGGTGAAGGTCTCGACCGAGGCCCGCATTTCGGCTTCGGAGGCTCGGTCGCCGAGAGCGCGCCGAAGTCCCACAGCGGCAGTCCCAACCGCCTCAAGCACCTCTTCGCGGCTGGCGGCGCGGGCCTGCTCCGTATCGAGCACGTCGCCTGAGAAGGCGTCCACGGCTTGCAGGGAAATCGAGTAGGAATCGCCCGAGCGGGCAATGCGTCCGCTCACCACCACGTCGATGCCCTCGCGCTGCGCCACCAGACGGGCGGCCTCCTGATCCAGCCGATCCAGGTCAGGATTCAATTGGGCTGCAATGTCGCGGGCCCGCTCGCGCCGGAAGGACTCCAGAAAGGCCGACCCTTCCAGGCCGATGGAGAGAGCCTGTTCGATGGTGCCCTGAAAAACCCGTTCGCCCGTCTCGTTGGCGAAGTCGGCGATCAAGACGTTCATGGGCTCAAGAGAAGCTGCCGGCGGAGGCTCGTTCAGGATTCCCAGGTTCAGCACCAGGAATGTCGCCGCCACCACCAGCAGGACCAGGGCGGGCGCCGCGATCCAGACACGCTTGCTCCTCAGGGCTTTCTTCAAAGACCCTAGCCTGCGCAAGAAGAAGCGGCCTCCGAAAGAGGACCTTCCGGTCTCCATGCCCCGGTCAAGATCGGCCAGGAGTTCATCGACGGAGGCGTAGCGGGCCTCCTTCTCTCGCGCCATGCAGCGGGCGATAACGTCTTCCAAAAAGGGCGGCACGTCAGGGTTGAAAGTGGTCACTGCAGCCGGCGGCTTGACGGTCCGCTGGATCATCACCTCAAAGACCGTGTGGCCGCTGAAAGGCACCCTTCCGGCGGCCATTTGGTAGAGCATGGCGCCCAGCGAATAGATATCGGATCTCTCGTCGATCTCCTCGCCCTTGACCTGCTCCGGAGACATATAGTCGGGCGTCCCCATCAGTTGGCCCGCTTGGGTCATGGCCGTCTGCTGCATCGACTTGGCCAGTCCGAAGTCGGTAAGCAGAACCTGGCCCGAGGAGTCGATCATGACGTTGTCGGGTTTGAGGTCGCGGTGGATTACGCCCTGCTCGTGAGCCGCTTTGAGACCCTCGCAGATCTGGCGGAAAACACCCAGCACCGTCTGCGACAGCTTGCCCTCGCGCTTGAGCAGCTCCGACAGGTTTTCGCCGTCCACGTACTGCATGGTCAGGAAGGTGACGCCTTCGGCTTCTCCCAGGTCGTAGACGCGCAGGACGTTGCGGTGGGTGACCACGCTCGAGAGCTGGATCTCGCGCTTGAAGCGCTCCAGCATTTCAGGTTGATTGGCGATTTCAGGCTTGATGACCTTAAGGGCCACTTCGCGCTGCAGGGCGTTGTCGTAGGCGTGATAGACAGCCCCCATGCCGCCCTGCCCCAACAACTTGCGGATGCGATAGCGCCCGGCCACAGTCATGCCCTCGCCAAACGGATCGGTTTGGCTGTGGTCCTCGTCCGAACCTGCCCGGGTTGTGCCTTCGGGGGCCTTCTTCTCAGGTTCGGGGGGCAGGTTCACGATGGTATCGGCGCCGGAATCCACCTGCTGTTGCTCAATCGACTGCTGCATCAGCAGGGTGCCCGCGTTGAACATCGCCTCCTGGTCGGAGGGAGGGATCGTGTCGAGTCGCTCCAGGACCTTTGACCGCTGTTCTTCTCCGCCGCTGGGCCCGTGGGGCGCCGCCAGTATCTGGGAAACCGAATCGCTCCACTCTTTGAAGGAGACTCCTGGAAAACTGACCAACGAGGGTTTAAGCGGCGTCTGGTCGAGCAAGCAGGGAATAATGGTCTTGTTGAGGGCTATGGCTGCATTCCACTCGAACTCGACCTGCTTGGACTTGGCCGCGTGCTGCGACCAGACCACTACCATCAAGTCGTGTGAGGAAATGGCCTTTCCGATGGCTTTGGGAGCCGCTTCCCGCGGATCCAGTTCTTGATCGCGAACCGTCTGCAATCCCAGCTCGCGCAGGGTGGCCTCGACCTGCAAAGCGGCCTCCGAGTCCTCGCTGGAATGGCTGATAAAGGCGCTTTCTCGAGGCATAACCTTCACCCTCGGCCGCCGTGGATCAGCGGATCTCTAGAATAACGGCCTTGCTTGCGAAAACCTTGCCATCGGCGGCGCTTCCGAGATTGACGACCAGGGTGCGGCATCCGGTCGGCACCGAGGTCCCGCTTTCGCTGGACGACAGCTTCCAGTTGAAGACGTATTGGCTGGATGACCGCAGGTCGGTGCCGCCAGCGCAAACCTCCGTAGAGGCGCAACTCGGGTATAGCGGAATCGTCTGGTTCGCGTCAAACGAACAGCTCCCATCGACGCGGGGGCTGGCCTCCGAGATCGTAATCGAGTGAATCAAATCGAGGTCATTAACCTCGGTCCCGTCTTGTGAAAGCTGCCACTTCAAGGTCAGCGTCTTGCTGACGGCAAAAGAGCCGACAAAGGGTACCGAGTCCGGATCATTGAAGTCGCCGGCCGGACCTACCGGAGGAGCGAAACCGGCGAATTCGACGAAGCTGACCGTGATCAGCGCGCTGGCCTGGGCCGAGAGGTAGTTGTCGGTCTCCGAGGCCGCGGCCACGATGACGTAGGGTGTCGGACTGGGGTCTAGGACGGTTTCTGGGAAGACTTCTTGCCCCTCGGCGGAATCGAGGAAGTAGCGCACCACCGCTCCGCCGTCAGGGGGCAAGACCTGTGCGTTGAGGACCGCCGCCAACGGCTCGGGATAGGTCAGGCTCTGGTCCTCGAAAATAAGCGTCAGGGCGGCTTTGTCGATGATCAGGGTGAATTCGAGCTGCCCGGTGTAATTGCCCAGGCGGTCTTCGACGGTGATGACGACGGTGTAAGTCCCGGCATCGGTAGGCGCTCCGGGCAGGTCGTTGCCGTCTGAGTCGCGGTAGGCGAGCTGGAAGGTTACGGAAGGCGGCAGCACCGGCTGGCCTTGCTCGTCAAGGGCGCTGCGCACGCAGACCTCGATGGGATCGCCGTCGAAGGTGGCCCGGATCACGCCGTCGCTGAAGGCCCCCGTGTCACAGGTGCCGACATCCAGCAAGACCCCCACCTCGATTTCGTCCCCGCTGATGTCCACCGGGGTGACGATGAGTTCCACGACTTGGGAGAAGCAGCCGCTTTCGCCACCCGCGTCGCCCAGTCCGCAGCGGAATCCCTGGTCGGGCACGTACTTGGCCTGCACCGAATAGGGAGAGCCGGCGGCATTGAGGCCGAGATCGCCGGGCGTGAAGCTGATCTGGGCCTTGGCCTGACCACCCACGTCCGTCAGAGGACCCGACCCGATCAGAATGCCGTTGACCAAGAAGTCGACGCTCCCCGCCGGAAGCGAACCGTTGTAGGAGCCCACTTTGGCCGTGAAGCTCACCTGCTCATCGAAAGCCGCCGAGACCGTCCCTCCCGATTCCAGCACCGTCCAGGTGCCGGACAGACCGTCTTCTTCGGCTTGGGGCACCACAACTCCGATCACTTTTGAGGGATCGTAGCCGTCCCGGCAGATCAGCGGATCGCTGCCGTCGGGGACGCAAGTGGCCCTCAAGGTGGCGAAAATCCGCCCGCCCGGTGGCGCCGTGAAAGTCGACTGGAGCAGAATCTGGTTGAGGACGCTGGGGTCCAGGTCCCTGAAATCAGGCAGTCCGATGATGTTGGCCAGGATCTCCTGGTCGAAAATCGGGAAGGCCTTGAGCGGGCAGTCCTGGGGAGTGGGCGAAGTAGCCAGGCAATCCGGATCCAGCGCCACCGTCTGGCTTTGGCTGACTCGCCGGATGATCAACTGGGCGTTGTCAGGAAGGCGCTGGAAAAGGGGAAAGAAGAAGTACCCCGAGCTGGTGTTGGCCAGCGTGTCGATCTGCCAGGTCAGATCGACGATCTTGGTTCCATCTTTGAGCGGACTGGCGAAAATGGCCGAATTGTAGATCTGCTCGGAGGGGAAAATCCCTCCCACTACGCCCTGCTGTCCGTCGACCGGCCCGTTGACGGGGTTGTTGAAAAGCGAGGCGTTGAAGAGAGAGGCGTTGAAGAGCGACGCATTGAGAAGCGAGGCGTTAAAGAGCGAGGCGTTGAAGAGAGAGGCATTGAACAGCGAAGCATTGAAGAGGGAGGCGTTGAAGAGCGAAGCGTTGAACAGGGAGGCGTTAAAGAGCGAGGCGTTGAACAAAGAGGCGTTGCGGATCGAGTCGGCGATGGCCGGATTGAAGAGCGAAGCGTTGAACAGGGAGGCGTTGAAGAGCGAAGCATTGAAGAGCGAAGCATTAAACAGCGAGGCGTTGAAAAGCGAAGCATTAGCCCAGTTGTAGACGCTCTGATCCAACAGCGCGGGGTTGAACAGAGAGGCGCTGTAGATGGCCGGATTGAAGAGCGAGGCATTGAACAACGAAGCGTTGAAGAGCGAGGCGTTGAGGGCGAAGGGCTTGCCGGGATCCGTTAATTCCGGCCAGTAGGTGGCCAGGGCGATGACTTGAGGCCAGTCGGTTACTACTCCATCCGGCCCCAATTGCGGGGTGCAGGCCGGGAAAATCAGCAGCAACGAGGGATCGTCGACCTTGTTGTCGGGCAGGCCGTCGGGTCCGGTCAGATCGAGGAACTCGCGGCAGTCGAAGGGGATGAACTGCGGCGTGTGGATTTCTTCGCTCAAAATATCGCTGGCCCCGTCCACCAGGTCGACGTTGACCGGCAGCGGATTGGAACGATCAGGATTGATCACGGTCGAGGCCTGCAGGCCTCCGCTCTTGAAGCCGGGCGCGCCGATGGCCTCGATCTCGTTGGCGAAGACGGTGATTCTAGGTCTGAGGTCGTTTGAGATGCCCTTCCTGGCGAAAAGAGTGACGCCGATGGATGTCAGGCTCTCCGCCTCGACGTCCATCGTGGGAGAAGAGAAATCGGGCGTGAAGGAAACCTCGATCCCGGCCGGGGCCTGAAAAGACAACCGGTAGAAGCGCGATCCCCGGGTCCATGAAGAGCCCGTGAGAGTTCCCTCGTTGAGGGTGTTTTCCAGGATGAGGGCGAAGGCGCGGGACTGCTCAGCATCGAGGAAGAGGGGTTTGAAATTACCCGGCGACCCCAAGGCCACCCCGCCGCTCAAGCGAGCCGTGTAGGGATTCTGATCGAGCATGCGGGCTCGTCCCGGAATGCCCAGGTACTCGCTGGCCCAGTCCTGTTGCAGCACTTCCCGGCCCTCGGAATCGAGCACCGTTTCAGGCTGGGGAGGGACCACGTCGCGGCTGTCCGCGAATGCCACGTGGGCGGTGGGCGAGGGAACGCAGTCGACACCGCTCTTGCAGGACGGCCGAGCCAGATTTTGCATCCAGCCGCCATTGGGCCCAGCCAGGATGTCGGCGCCGTTGATCTCGATATAGTCGCCCATAAAGGCCTTGTCGCCGCCGTAGAGAGGATAGTTGGCGGCGGGATAGCGCAGTTGCACCAGGTCGTACTCATCGGGCAGCAGATTGCCCTGCGCATCGCGCTTGGGAACGATGGCTCTGGCGTATTTGGAGGCCTTGGTCAGGGCAAAAACCGGGCTTTCGTGGGGCAGGGCCTCGGCCACATAGACGTCGACGGTATGACGCACCGGCAAGGGCGCGAAATGGGTCGGATCGACAGGGATCAGCGATTCCAGGAACTCGGGATCGTCCAGCCTTTCGCAGTCGGCGGCGGTGATCTCGGCATTGGCGCCCTCGGCGTTGCCCACCTCGCTGATGCAGCAGTCGACGAAGTCGCTGCGGCCGTCGCCGTTGAGGTCTTCGTCCGGGTCGTCACACTGGCTCGACCTCAGCCTGCGCAGGATATCGGGAAAGACGTCCTCGCGAAAATCGTAGAAGACCATGGCCACCCTGCCTTCCATGGCCGTCAGATGAGGCATGATCTGGTGGCCTCGGGGCAGGGCCAGATCGGCGCTGGCGGCTCCCGCCGCGCCCGCCCCCGAGGCCGGAACCTGAGGATCGACCGGCGCGGGAGCGGTCCAGTTGATGGTGTCGAGGCTGGTGGTGATGACGATGCGGGCGCCGTCGCTGATGGCCCCGTCTCCGTCCACGTCGGCTCCCCAGCCCTTCTGAGACCAGGCCAGGTAGTGGCGTCCTTGGGCGTCGATGGCCAGCGTGGGATAGGTGTTGGTGCGGAAGCCGACATAAGGGTCCTCCACCGGACTGCCGCTGCTGTCGGTCATGTCGGCGGCGCGGGTGGGAAGATCGAAAGGCTGGCTGCCTTCAAAGGCTTCCAGGTCGGCCACCTTGACGGCTGGATCGAACTTGAGCTTGTTCGACTCGCCGGCCTCCTGTCGGGCGATCCAAATCGAATTCAGCTCGCCGTCCAGTCCGAACTGGCGCCAGGCCACAGAAACCCTGCCGTCAGGCGCCACTTTGACAACCGCACCTTGGCTCACGCCTTGAGTTTGATTGACGACGGTGGCGTTCTCCCAACTCTGGCCGCAGTCGAGGCTGCGCGAGACCAGCAGCTTGCTGTTGGGATTCTTGGTGCCTCCCGTGAAATCGGCATAGGCTACGTAGACGGTGCCACAGGGAATGGTCTGGGTGATGAAGCCGTCCATCGAGCCGTCCTCGCCGTCGGCTGCCAGGCAGGCGGGATTGTCGGTCGGGTCGCAGTTCAGGGGAACCGAGATGTCGGCCGACTGGGCGCCGCTTCGGACGATGTCGACGGCGGCTGAGATCTTGTCCAGGAACTGCCCGGCCGTCCCCGACTGGATGATGTTGTCGTCGATGTGCTGAATGGGGCTGGCGAAAGGCTGGGAGGGGTCGGGCGGACTGGGCAGAGCCAGGGGAAAGTCGACTCCCTCCACATTGTTCAAGTCCATGAAGCGGCTGCAGAAGACCGCCCCGACGGCGTTGTTCCCCCGGTTGAAGACGATTCCGCAGTAATAGAACAGGCCGTGGCTTCCGGCCCGCACCTGTGGATCGGCTACGGCTTGAAATCCGAACAGAGGCGAGTCCTGGCATTGAGGACGAGTGTCCTGAGGATAGCAGGGCAGCAGGGTGCTGCGCCAGTGCCGGCCCTGGTCCAGCGAGACGAAAACTCCGCCCCAGACATCTCCCGAAGAGGCCGAGCCCAAAGCGGGCGGGGTCTCGAGCAACGGGATCTTGACGGCCCGGTAGTCGTTGGCTCCCGCCAAGATGTGGCGGCCGTTGCGGCTGGAAACGGCGAAGGAAAGCTCGTTCTGCTTGGTAAAGAAGGGGTCTCCTTCGATCAACCCCGCCAAGTTCCCGGTGGGGGTGCCGTCATCCGTTTGGACGCTGACCGGCCCTCCGGCCATGTTGATGTTCGCTCCCGCCCGCAAGGCGGGATCCGGGACATCCTGGCCCATGGCCGCCGATGCGGCCAAAAGCCCGATTAATGCGGCGTAGAGACACCGATTCGCCTTCCCCAACACACCCATGGCCCCGTCCCTCCAAAGACTTTCGGTAGAAGTGAAACTCGCAGCGTGAATGCTATCAAAGCACGGTTTAATGGTCAATATCGTCTTTGTGATACTTGGCTCATTTCGAATCGCGCTTCTCCCTCTTCTCTCTGTCACCAGCCGCTGTCGAGTCTCAGGGGGTCACAGGTGAAGGGGAAACGCGAGCCGATCCCCGTTAGGCCAGCCCGGGATCGGCTTCGTCATTCGGGCAGAGCCTCCAAGGCCTGGGGCAGCATTTGAAAGCCCAGTTCTTTGGCCACCTGCCATTGGCGGCGGTCCAGGGTGGCGAAAGTTACCTCTTCGGGCTTGGGGAAGGCGTCCAGTGCGCAGGCCAGGTGCCAAAGGTCGGATCCCTTGGAGTAGCCGACTTCAAGAATGAGCGCGATTTTCTGGCTCAGCGGATGCGGTGGCAGAATCCATTCGACCAGCCCCAACCAGCGATCAGCCTCGACGCTCGATCCCTTCTCCCGCTCCAAAGCCGCTCTAAATTCAGCTTCCAGAAGGTTTGAGGAGACCACCCCGTCATAGTTCGTCAACAGCCGTTTCAGGGTGCCGGAAGATTCTTCGGCAAAGGCCAGGGCACAGAGCAAAGAGGTGTCCAGATAGGCGATCTCAGGCATGTCAGTCACGCTCCTCCAGAAATCGTCGGAGCGCTCCCGAAGGTACGGCAATCGGCTTCGGCATGCCGTGCGGACGGGGATAGGAAGAAGGCACCATGACTCCTTCCTGCCTCAGTTGGCGTACCCTGTCCTCAAGCGACTGCTCCTCTTGGGCGATGGGCCTGATTTCAGCCACCTTGCGTCCGTGAAAGGTCACGAAGACATGCTGTCCGGCACGGACCTTGCGCATGATCTCGCTGAACTTGGCTTTGGCCTCATAAGTCGAATACACGTCCATAGCTCCGATCATAAGAGAATCTGACTAGTCTAGTCAATTTTATGGTTCTTTGGTTGGGCTGAGTCCACCTCACACAAGTGGCCCACTATCTAGAACGCGTCATCCCCTCTGTGAGCGACGAAATGGCAGGTTCGTTTGATTTTTGTTGCCCCCGCCGGGCAAGAGAGTTAATTTACCCTCTGGCGCAGGGACGGCGGCGGCGCCCGGCGACGTTTTTGCGCCTTTTGCCCGGCGCCGCTGAGCGCCGGCGTGGCAGGGAGAGAATGAGATGCACAGCGTCAGATTTGAAAAGGATGACAGCCGCCCTCTGGATGCCGGCTACATCCTGCAGACCGCGACCGCATTTTGGGCCTCCAAGGTCCTGCTGACGGCGGTGGAGTTCGACTTGTTTTCGGTGCTGGGAAAGAGGACCATGACGGCCCAGGAGCTGGGCCGGGAACTCGAGATGCATCCTCGCGGCTGGTATGACTTTTTCGATGCTCTGGTGGCCCTCAAGTTCCTCGACCGGGAGGGCGACGGTCCCCAGGGACGCTATCGCAACACCCCCGAAACGGCGGCCTTCCTGGACCGAAGCAGTCCCCGCTACATCGGAGGGCTTCCCGAGATGCTGAATTCGCGGCTCTTCGGATTCTGGAACGACCTGGGAACCGCGCTGAGGACTGGTCAGGCCCAGACGGAAGGCAAGGTGCACGGCAAGCCGATTTTCGAGGAACTCTACGCTGATCACGCCAAGCTCGGCACTTTTCTGGCGGCCATGACCGGGTTTCAGGCGGCCAACTTCGAGGCACTGGCCCGCAAGTTCGACTTTTCCCGCTACCGGACGGTCAGCGACATCGGGGGCGCCTTGGCGCTCCTGTCACGCACGGTGGCCCGACAACATCCTCATCTCACCTTCAAGAGCTTCGACCTGCCGGTGGTGAAGCCCCATGCCCGCCAGCACATCGAGGAGGCGGGCCTGAGCGGCCGCATCGAAGCTGTCGGCGGCGACTTTTTCAAGGACGAATTGCCGAAAGCCGACGTGATTACAATGGGCAATATCCTCCACGACTGGAATCTGGAGAAGAAAAAGATGCTCATCGCCAAGGCCTTTCGAGCCCTTCCCGAGGGCGGGGCCTTCATCGCCGTCGAGAACATCATCGACGACGCGCGGCGGGAGAACGCCTTCGGTTTGTTGATGTCCCTCAACATGCTCATCGAGTTGGGCGACGGCTTCGATTACACGGGAGCCGATTTCCGCCAATGGTGCGGAGAAGCCGGATTCAAGCGCTTCGAGATCATTCCCTTGACCGGACCTTCGAGCGCGGCAGTGGCCTACAAGTGACGGTCGCGAGGCGGTCAGCCTCCTCCCCCCCCAACGCTCGACAGCCACTGAATGCCCTGAAGGGCCGCGGCGTATATGCCGGTTGACGGGCGGGGTGGGTAGCAGTACAAACATGGGCACGGGGAATTCTTCCCAAGGAAAGGTGGACTCATGTACTTGTTTCTGATCGTCCTGATTGTGGTCCTGCTGCTGGCGGTGGTGCTGGTAGCGGGCAAATACAACCGCTTGGTGAGCCTGCGCAACCGCTTCAAGAATGCCTTCGCGCAGATCGACGTGCAGTTGAAGCGGCGCTATGACCTGATCCCCAACCTGGTGGAGACGGCCAAAGGCTACATGAAGCACGAAAGGGAGACGCTTCAGGCCGTCACCGAGGCCCGCAACCTGGCTCAGCAGGCCAACGACAGGGCGGCCTCCAACCCCGACGATCCCGACGCCATCCGCAATCTGAGCGGAGCCGAGGGAGCCCTGCAAGGAGCCCTGGGACGACTCTTCGCGGTGATGGAGTCCTACCCCGACCTGAAGGCCAACCAGAACATGATGCAGTTGAGCGAAGAACTGACCGCTACCGAGAACAAGGTGGCCTTCGCCCGCCAGTCCTACAACGATTCGGTCATGCAGTACAACACCTATCGCGAGTCCTTCCCCAACAACATCATCGCCGGCATGTTCAATTTTCAGCAGGCCGAATTGCTGGACGTGATCGCCGCGCCCGAGGAACGTGAGGCGCCCAAGGTCTCCTTCACCTAGTATGAGCGAGAGACCAATACCATCGAGAGAATACCGGCCGTCGACGAGGGCGGCAGAACTTGACGGGTGGGCGAACTTGTCGGCCGCCTTGTGGCCCTAGCGATCAGACCACATGGACTTTTTCGAGCATCAAGAGCTGGCGCGGCGCAACAGCCGCAGGCTGCTCTTTTTATTTGCGCTGGCGGTCCTGGCGGTGTTCCTGGCCGTCTACCTGCTCCTGCTGGGAGTCTTCACCTACGCCTTCAGCGATGAAGGCGAGGTCTTCTCTCAACTCGACTTGGTCAACGTACCGATTTTCTGGATTTCCTTGATCTCGGTGGTGACCATCGTGGGGTCGGGCTCACTGTGGAAGCTGTGGAGCCTGAGGGGCGGCGGACGGGTGGTGGCGGAATCGATGGGCGGACGCCTGATTCCGCCCCAGACCAGCGACCTCAACGAACGCCGCGTCCTCAACGTGGTCGAGGAGATGGCCTTGGCTTCGGGCGTCCCCGTGCCGCCCGTCTACCTGCTGCAGGAAGAGGGGATCAACGCCTTCGCCGCCGGGTACCAGCCTGGAGACGCCGTCGTCGGCGTCACCGAAGGCACGGTGAAGCTGCTCAAGCGGGAAGAGGTCCAAGGCGTGATCGCGCACGAGTTCAGCCACATCCTCAACGGCGACATGCGCCTCAACCTGCGCCTTATCGGCCTGGCTCACGGCATTCTGGTGCTGGGCTTGGTGGGCGAGATGATCATGCGCTCGGCGGGACGCAGCAGGAGTTCGTCCTCGTCCAAGAAGAAAGACGGCAACGGGGCCATCTTCATGCTGGGCGCCGGACTGCTGGTGATCGGCTGGGTGGGGACGCTGAGCGCCAGCCTGATCAAGTCGGCCGTCTCGCGCCAGCGCGAGTTCTTGGCCGACGCCTCGGCTGTGCAGTTCACCCGCAATCCACACGGGCTGTCGGGAGCGCTCAAGAAAATCGGCGGGCTGGGCCGGCGTGCGGCCAAGATGGCGGCTTCAACCCAAGAGATCAGCCATATGCTCTTTTCCGCCCGGCTGGAAAGGAGCTATTCCCGCTGGGCCGCCACCCATCCGCCCCTCAAGCAGCGCATCCTGCGGCTGGAGCCCGATTTCGACGGACGCTTTCCGCGCCTCAAGCCGCCCGAGGAGCAGGCCGAGGAAGCCACGACTCCTCCCGTCCCGCTGGTGGACATGAAGCCCAAGGACCTGCTGGCCACCCGCATCCTGGAGCGGGCCGGAACGCCCCACTCTGAGAGCTACGGGTTCATGTCCAGGCTCCTGGCCACGTTGCCCGCGGTCCTGCTCGACTCCGTCCGCGAAACCTACAGCGCCCGCGCGCTCATCTACGCGCTCTTGCTCCACGAAGACGACCAGGTGCGTTCGCGTCAGATGGTTTTGCTGCAGGAAAAGGCCGATCCGCAGGTGGTCAAGCTGACGGCGCAGCTTTTGCCTGAAGTGCGCAAGGCAGGTCCTCAGGCCCGCCTGCCGCTGGTGGATATGGCCATTTCGGCGTTGCGCGGCCTTTCGCCCGATCAATATCGGTCTTTTCGGACCTGCGTCGACGGCCTCATCGCCGCCGACGAGCGGGAGGCCGTCTTCGAATGGGTGCTGGGACGCGTGCTGATGCGCCACCTGGAGGCCGAGTTCGGTGCCAGCAAGCCGCCCCCGGTCCGCCACCGCTCGCTTAAAGTGCTGGCCCAGCCCTGCTCGGTGCTGCTCAGCCGCCTGTCCTATGCGGGCCACGGCGACGTCATCGAGGCCCGCAGGGCATTCCACACCGGCGCCCAGGTGCTCGATCTTGCTGATTTGCGCTGGTGTTCCCGCCAGGAGTGCGGGTTGGATGACCTGGGCCGGGCTCTCGAGACGCTCAATGAGGGTTCGCCCCAGATCAAGCGCGAGTTGCTCAAGGCCTGCGCCGCCACCGTGTCCAGCGACAACCGGGTGACGGTCAAAGAAGGGGAACTGCTGCGCGGGATCGCCGACACCCTGGGATGCCCCGTGCCTCCCTTTGCCGCCGAGGACGACGGCCAGGCCTAACCAACTCGGCAAAACTGTTCCTAAACGTTCGGAGAAACCGGCCAAGTCCGAACACCCCGAACATATTCCCCGCCCGCCCCGTTGACTTCCGACCGTTCAAGCCCTTTGATGCCAGGGTATGAAGCGATTACAGATATCGATGCCTGAGTGGATGCGTTCAGCAGCCGTCACGGGACTTCTGGCCTCCGCGCTGGCCGCCCAGCCGGGACCCACGCTAGAGGAGATGTTGCAGGCCAACAGCCATCGCATTGACGAAGAAGGCGAACTGGGCGGTCCAGGGCTGGACTACCTGCTCAAGCAGGCCGCTCTGGCGCAGTTCGTGGTGCTGGGTGAGCCTCATAACGTCAAACAGGTCCCCCAGTTCACCACGGCTCTCTTCAAGGCGCTGCATTCCAGTTATGGATTCGACTACCTGGCCCTCGAACAGGGGCCGTTCATCATCGAGGCCATGTCGCTGGCGGGGCGCGAGAAGGGCAGGGAAGGCGTGGTCGAGGTGGCCTCGGAGTACCCTGGCGCCCTTCACTTCTACACCGATCAGGAACTCCACATGATCGCCGACGTCTCGGCCATCGAGGGCGCGCGGATTCCCCGCGTCTGGGGCGTCGACCGATCGCTTTCGTCGGCGCCGGCGCTGCGCCAGTTGTCGCAGTCGGTGACGGACCCGGACCTGTCCGCCAAGCTCTCCAGCCTTGCCCGGCAGGCCAGGGAATTCAATCTCGCCAACCTGCTGGAGCGGGAGCGGTTGATGGGCAGCAAGCCCGAGCTGTTCGAGGCCTTGCCGGGGCAGGCCGAGGGGGAGGACGCCGAGGTGCGCTGGAAGCTGCAATGGCTGGCCTCTTCCGCCCGCAACATCCGTCTTTTCAGAGAGCACACCCGCGAGAATCCCAGCGGCTACTTCTCGAACCTGGAAAGGGAGGAGATGATGAAGGACGCCTTTTTGCGCCAGTACCGGAGGGCTCAGGCAGCCGGTGATTCGCTTCCCAGGGTGCTCATCAAATCGGGCCACTGGCACAGCCTCAGAGGACGCAACCAGGGCAACGTCTTCACGTTGGGCAATCTGGCCGGCGAATTGGCCCGATTCAACGGTTACGAATCGCTGCACGTCGGCATCAGCGTCATCAACGAGCCGGGCCGTCACTGGTCGATTTCCGATCACGAGGAATGGGCGCCCATTGCGGCCGTGTCCTCTCCTCACAGGTGGACTCTGATCGACCTGCGTCCGCTGCGCCCTTATCTGCACAGCGGCCTCTTCAAGTTGGGGCCTCAACTCGAGGAGATGGCCTTCGCCTTCGACCTGGCTCTGGTCTTGGGCGGAACCGATCCCGGTTCCATCGAGTGGGCCCAGGCGCTCATCCAGGAGGCTCGAGACCAAGGCAATGGTCCGCGCTAGTGCATTGCGTCAGAAGTTTTGAGCCAGCCTGTGGCGTTATCCCACGCCTTCAGCGTTCGCACCTTTGCCTTCCAAACCCAGGGTGGCGCCGCCGTCTCGCTGGCGCTCGCCGGGGCTGACCCTGGGCTGGCGAATCGCTCGCCTTCAGCGAGCCCGGACTTGACTTTTAGCACAGTCGTTGGGCGGGCGAATCCGTCCCTGTCAGGGACAAGAACGGAGGGCCCTGGCTCAGAACTTATGACCGGCAGCGCTAGGCGCTCCTGTGAGCCAGAAAGATGGCGGCGGCGCAGAGAAGCGCCCCCAGCCCGGCGGAGAAGATCGAGAGCACGGCTTTGAAACGGAGCGGGCGAGTGCGGGCTTCGATGAGGTCCTGCAGGATCCTCGGCTGGGAGGAGGGGATCTCGGGGCTGACTTCATACACCACTTGCCAGACCAGCGCAGCCGTTTCTTGAGGCGAATCGGAGGCCCTGACCAGAAGCCGCATATAGGGCGCACGCACCGGATGCTGGGTATAAGGCGTGTAGAGCGCCGGGCGGGGAGTCCGGCTGAGTCCCCTTTGCCGCACGTCGGGGACCACGCCGATGATGCGCAAGGGGCGCGGGTTGTCGCCCGTTTCGAAAGATTGGCCGGGAACCAGCACTTGTTTTCCAATCGCCTCTTCTTCGCTGCCCCAAACCAGGGCGGCGAGACTCTCGTTGGCTACTGCCACCAGTTGGCTGCCGTCGTCGTCGCCGCGGCGGAATCCCCGTCCAGCCAGCAGGGGCATGCCCATGAGCGAGAAGTATTCGCGACTGACTACCCTGAAGTCGAAGTTGCCCAGGGGCCGGCTTCCTTGGGGATCGTCGGCCCTGAGCATCAGCGAATCGACCTTGAGTGCGTCCGAGAGCGGCGGCGAGAAGGCAAGCGCGGCTCTCTTGACCCCTTGCAGGCTTTCGATTCTCTCCAGCAGGCGGTCGTGAAGGGCAAAGACCTGCTCGCGCAGCGGGGGCCAATCGGCGTCGGTTTGGCCGGGCAGGTTGAGCCGCACCTCGATCAGCCCCGCGGGTTCGAAGCCGAGATCGACGTTGGACACGGTGTGCCATTGGTACCCGAAATGGATGGCCGTCCCCAGCAAGACGAGAAAGGGGGTCAAGGCCCCTGCCAGGATGAAGAAGCGGGAGGGTCCCCGGTGAGCCGATCGGCGCCGATAGATGGCGGGGATGAGCCCGAAGCTTAAAGCCACCACGGAGCTGACCGCCGCCAAGCCGGCCAGCGAGATCCCTGAATGCTGCGCCAAGGAGTGGTCCAGCCAGGAGACGTTGAGGGCCGATTTCAGGAGGAGACCTAACCCCAGGCCTGCGGGCCACCCCACCAGCGCGGCCGCCAGGCAGCTCACCCATCCGAGGTTCCCGGCGCCGCAGAAAGCGCCGAAGTGAATGACGGTTTGCAAGGCCAGAATCCAAAGCAGCAAGGCGACGGCCGCCGTGAGCAGGACTCGTTCCTGAAGACTGCTGTTGAGGTGGGTCCGCAGGGGCACCGCCGCCAGGCCGAAGTTCTGCTCCAGATCGCTGTGGAGAGCAGCCAGTCGCGAGGCGATGGCGTCCAGTTCCAGGGCGGCTTCAGATCGGCTGACATCCTTTTTGAGGCGCGCGATGACCTCGGTCAGGTTATGAGCCGTGCGCGAGCCGACTCCGGCGGGGAGGAAGGAGTGGGGGGCCCAAATCTGGCTCTCTCCCGGGAAGTTGAAGCCCTCGGGAAGGACCGCCGACACGACGCTCTGGATGCCGTGCATCTCGATTTCCGAACCCAGAACCGAGGGGTCTGACTCATAGCGCTCGCGCCAGAGATTGAATCCGATGGCGATCGGCATAGGGGCCCGATTGCCCGAACCGCCGCCAGGCTTGTGCTCCCCAAGACGGCCCAGGTGGGTCGAGATGCCCAAAGTATCGAAGAAGTCTTCGGTGACGATGGCACCCGCAACGGCGAAGCTGCCCGAGGCGTCGCGCAAGGGAAGTCCGTCGGCGCTGACGTAAGCCGCCATGGACTCCAGCAGGCGAGTCCGCTGGCGAATGTCGATGAAGTTGGGCCAGGAAGGGCTGGGGCCGATCCGCTCTCCCTCTTTCTGGCGGACGACGAGGAGCCGCTGTGCATCAGGATAGGGCAGCGGCGCCAGGAAGAGCTGGTCCACGACATACCAGGAGCCGGTGCAGATGGCCACCAGCAGGGCCGCGAGGACCGCCTGGACCAGCAGCGGACCCGGCGTCCCCGCACCTGCGCGGGGGCCAGCTTCCCGTGTCTTCTCCAGGGCGCTCTTAGAGGCCCCGCTCTCCTCGATTTCGAAGAGGTCGTCAAAGGCCAGATCGAGGCCGTCCAGAAGCTTCTTGCGGGTAGCGGCTGAAGGGTAGGGATGCTTTCCCTTGACCAGATCGGAAAGGTGGCCGCGGGAGAGTTCGAGGCGTTGGGCCCAGGCGTTTTGGCTCCTGCGGCTTCGGGCCAGGCGGCGGGCAAGTCGGTTATGGAGGAGACGAACGCGCACGTGACTTCAATCCAGGATGTCGACAATGACTGAGTAGAGCATAGCATCGTCAGGGGGCCGTGAAGCCGTAGATGGTGAAGCCCCCGTCCACGGCCAGACACTGGCCCGTGATGTAGGAGGAGGCGGGCATGCACAGGAAAGCCACGGCCGCCGCCACCTCTTCAGGCTGGCCCACCCGTCCCAAGGGAGTGCGCTCGAGCACCGCCTCGAGGTAGTCGTCATCCGTCAGGACCTGCTTGGCCAGCGGCGTCTCGATGTACCAGGGAGCCACCGCGTTGACGCGGATGCCGTCCGCGGCCCACTCAACCGCCAGGTTGCGGGTGAGTTGGTTATTGGCCGCCTTGCTCATGGCATAGGGCGCCCCGGTGCTGAGATGGGTGAGTCCGGCGACCGAGGTGACGGTGACCACCGAGGCTCCTGGGGCGGCTTTGAGCAGGGGGTAAGCGAGGCGGCTCAAGTCAAAGGCCGAGACGGCGTTGATCTCGGTGACCCGCCTGTATTCCTCAAGCGAATAGTCGGTCGCCCGCTTGCGGACGTTCATGCCCACATTGTTGACCAGGATATCGAGACGTCCGCACGCTTGGCGGAGCTGACTGAGAACCCGTTTACGCTCCTCCGGCTGGGACAGGTCGGCCCGGATCAAGACGGGTTTCTCGCCCGCCGCCGAAAGGGCTCCCGAACCCGATTTGGCGGCTTCCTCGAGATCAAGCGTCTCATCGGATGCATGCCGCGCCGCTACGAAGACTCTGGCTCCCAACTTGAGGAACTCCTGGGCTACGGCGCGGCCGATGCCCTTGGTCCCGCCGGTGACCAGCGCAATCCGTTCCTTAAGATCCCACTGTCCCATTCTAGAAATTGTGCCTGCCTTGGCGCAGCCCGGCAAGCAGCCTCGCCGGGTCGACCCGGGGAGCCATTCGCCAGCCCAAGGGTCAGCCGCGGCGAGCGCTAGCGAGACGGCGGCGCCGCCCTGGGTTTCAGACGGCAAAGCTCCGAACGCTGAAGAGGGTGTTGCAAAAGTGCAGCCCGAATAAGCCGCAAAGCGTCTCAAGGAGCACCTTCTTGCTCTTTGAGAACCCTGAAGGGGTGGGAATAACGAGCCTTCGAAGTGTCATATTGAAGACTTTTGCGACAAAACTTGTGACGCACTGCACTAGGGCAGAGGCAGCAGGGCGAAGTGGCCGGGGCGCAGGTGGATAAGGGAGGTTGAAAGGGGGGCCGGGGAGGAAACCACGAGCAGCCCCTCGAAGTCGTTGAGAGGGGGTAGGGCGGTGTTGGGCTCGGGCCTGAAGTCGATTTCGGGCAAGAAGGCTCCGCGCTGGGAATTGGCGGGAAGATCGAAGGGCGCCGTGGCGATGCGCAATCCGTCGGAATTGTAGAGCAGCAAGGTGGCTCTGACGTCCTCTTGGGAGGGATTGGCGACCGCCAGTCCGGTGGAGCGGAAAGGGGCCACCGAGTTGACGACGGGCAGGAAGGTTTCGCTGTTGGCAGTGTCCGGGACGCTCTCCGCGGGCGGACGTCCGCTCAGGGTGGCCGTCCCCAGGTTGCCGCTCAGGATCAGCCAGCCTTGCAGCGGACGCGAAGAGGTGACGCGCATCCAGCCCAAGTCGAGGCGTCCGGGCGGCGGCAGGGGGGCTTCCAGGAGGCGCACCGAGTTGGCGGCCACGGTCACCTCGGAGCGCCCTTGGGGAGAGTCGTCGTTGAGGGCGGTGGCCAGCGGGGTCCCGTCCGAAGCGATGAAATCGACTTGTGCCGAAGCGTCGACCGGCAGGGAGTTGAAGAGAACCAGTCTGGCCCCGAGCAGCGCGCCGTTGTCTTCTCCGTGGCCGAACTGGGGGAAGAGCAGTTGGTTGTCCGCCGCCGGGCCGGTCCTGGGGCTTCGCGGAGAGGCGGAACGGGCGGGGGTCAGCGCAGCCAGGTCCTGACCGACTTGCAGCAGTCCCGTGACCAGCACGGGAGAGGGTGTGGCGTGACCCTCGATGTAGCCGACGAAGCTGCTAAAGTCGGTTTCCAAGCCGGGGGAATAACGCCATTCGATGTCCGAAGGCCTGAGCAGGAGCTGCCCCCGGGCCGGAATCTCCACGTCGGCCTCGGCGCGCCGCCCCGAATCGGGGTTGCGCAGTTGCAGGTGGACGCTGCGAGGCTCTTGGGCGGGATTGGCCAAGGCCAGCAGGGTGGAAGCGTCCTCAAGCCAGCCCTCCAACAGCGGCAGGAAGAAGGTCCGGCTGAGCGAGCCGGAGTCGGCAGCGGCCACCGCGTTTCCGGCCGTCAGGAAGTTGAGGAGGCGCAGCGGCGTCTCCCCTTTGGTGTCCCCTCCGGAAGTCAGCACCTCGGCCCAACCGGAGGCGAATCCGGAGACGGTGATGGCGGTCCTCAGCCCTCGCGCGGGGACGTTGATGCGCTGGCGGGCCTCGCGTCCTTCCTCGTTGATGAAGATCACGTCGGCTGTGATCGGGGCATCGGCCGAGGTGTTGTAGAGCATCAAATGTCCGTTGCTGACGCGGTCGGTGCGGGCTCCGCCGAAGGCCAGTGGAAGCCGGATGACGTCGGTTTCCAAGGGCAGCCTGAAAACGCCGCCGCGGGCCGCCGCCAGCAGGCTGAGGGGCTGGGCGCGTCCTATGGTGAGGCCGCGGAAGAGTCCGGGACGGGGCAGGTTTGGAAGCCTGCGCAGCGATCCACCCGAGTCACGGCTGACGAAAAGCTCCACGTCCGAGGCCACGTAGTAGGTGCGCCGGTCGCGGGGATCGATGACCACCGATTCCACCGCCCGTTGCCCGGGAATGCTGGAAGGACCGAAGGTTTCTCCGCGGTCGTTTGAAATGTAGACCGTGTTGCGCTGGAAAGTGAGCAGGCGTCCTTCATGTTGCGGCGAAAGCGCCAGGCCCAGCAGTCCGTCGCCGTCCGGATCCGTACGGGTCCAGGTGGCCCCGTCGTCGCTGCTGACGGCCAAGGATCCGAAGCGGGCGCCGAAGAAGGCAGAAACGGATTCGGTGACGTAGACCGTCCGCCTGCGGAAGGGATCGATTGCGATGTCCTGCAGCCCCTGAAAGCCCTGCTCGATCTGGCGGGTCGACACTTCGCCCTGACGGTGCTCGATGCGCAGCAGATCTCGGCCCGGGGTGTTCATGGCGCAGTAGACGACGGCGAAGGCTTCTGCCGGGTCCCCGTCACTGCCCAGGCGCGCGGCGATGTCCAGGCATCCTGCTTGAAGATCCGGGTGTTCGAGGCGCTGCCAGGATTGGCCGTCATCGGCGCTGAAAAGGAGTCCGGAGGATGAGGAGGCGTAGGTTCCCAAGGGAGTAGGCGCGAATTCGAGCACCGGGGCCGCGCCGTTGGTTCCACCGCGGCGCCTCCATCTGACCTCGCCAGGACGGCGTGCGAAGAGTCCGCCCTCGGTGGCGGCCAGCAGGGCGCCTGATTGCAGCTCGATGGCCTGGTTGGTCAGAGCCCTCATCCCCTCGCTGTTGAGATGCCAGTGCTCGCCGGCATCGCGGGTGATGAAGACTCCGCCGGAGCGGGTAGCCGCATGCACCACCGAGGAGTCTCGGGGATCCACCAGCAAATCCGTGATCTCGCGATGCTCGAGTCCGCGGTTCGTTTCTTGAAATTTCCGTCCGCCGTCGTCGCTGCGAAGCACGCGAAAGCCCGTGGAGGCATAGACGCGGGTCGGACCGGAGATCGAGGCAGCCAGATCGCTGATGGGCGTCTCTGGGTCCGGCTGGCTGCGCTGCCAGGTTTGACCGCGGTCGCTGCTGACCCACAACTGGTCGCCCGCGGCCACGGCTCCATGCTCGGAGACGAAGGACAGCGCACCGAAACGGACCGACGAGGGAAACAAGACCAGCCTCCAGGTCGAGCCGCCATCCTCGCTGCGCCAGAGGCTGGAGGGATCGCAGGCCAGCAGCAAGCCCGGCTCATCGGGATGCAGCGCCAATCCGGTGAGGTCGAAGTCGTTGAAAGGACTGATGTCCTGCCAAGTGCGTCCGCCGTCGTCAGAGCGCAGCATCTGCACATCCACGGTGTCGCTGATGTAGAGCCGGTCAGGGTTGGCGGGGTCGACGGCCCGCAGCCGCGAGGAAGAGAAACTGCGTGTCGATTCAACCGGCTCCAGCTTGGCGCCGCCCGCCTCGCCTCGCAGCAGTGTCGGACGGTCCAGGGCATAGAAAAGACCCGGCTGGGAAGGGGCGGCCAGGACGGCGCCGATCCCTCTCTGGGGAAGCTCGAGCAATTCCCACGACGTCCCCCGATTGCGCGAGACGTAGAGATAGCCCGCCGCCGCATAGATTCGATCGGGATTGCCGCCGTCCAGAGCCAACTGAAAGACTTCGCCCCCAGGAGGCGAGTCCTCGATCCATTGCGGCTGCCTGCCCTGAGCCGACAGGCATACAAGCCCGAGAGCTATCGCTGCAATGAAAACCAAGAAGGCCCGAATCCTTCGCATAACGCCTCCCAGAAAGATCCCCTCCATTATTGCGAAAAAATCCGCATAAATCAAGCCTGCTCTGGGCAATCCGGTTTTCGGGGCTGGAGGAGAGATTTCCCCTTCCTTCGACTCAGTAGCGGTATTCGCTGCGCTCTTGGAAGTGTTGGGAGCGCGAGTCGAAGCGGGAGAGGACTTGGCGGGCTTTCTCGGGCACGTGGGCGACTTCGTAGTCTTCGCCCACGAAGGCCTTGATCGATTGCAGCGAGTCGAAGCGCATGATGGTCATGAACTCGACTTCCCGTTCGTTGAGGACTCGCCGGTAGACCCTGATGGAACGGTATCCCGGCATCTTCTTGGCGGCGATGGCGGGGATGATCTCTTCATTGAGCAGCTTCTCGTAGGCGTCGGCCTTCTCATGCGACGTCCATCCCCTCCAGACTCTCGATATCATGCTAAGCATTGTGCCCGCGCGCCGGCTTCCAGGCAAGCCGCCGTCAAAGGGGCTTTGCAGCAGCAGCCAAGAGGCGGGTCGCGGTGTTTGGCGTGATATTGGGGAGTGGGGAAAAGGTTTGGAGGGTAATGGGAGCAGGGCAGGTAGCCAGAGTGTGGGAGAGGAGGATGGGGAGGTAGGGGGGCGATCCGGTGGGGCCGTGGCGGTGGATGGTGGTGCCCGTTGTGGAGTCGGTGAAGAGGAGGTAGGTTTCGATGCGGTCGGGAGAGGCTATGGCGTAGCCCTTGAGGCGCTCGGCGAGGGCTTTCAGAGATGGGAGTTGGGATGCCCAGGGTTGGGGGTTCGGCGCCTCGGGCGCCCCAATGACGTCGTTGTCCAGGGCGTCTTGGAGGGTGAAGGGTATGACGAGGTCGGGAGGCGGCGGGGTGGTTGGGGGGGCGGTGAGAGTGTAGGTGTAGAAGGTGGCTTCCTGGCGGTAGCGGTTTTTTTGCAAGAAGGGGAGCAGGTGGTCGTGGCGGTGGGGGAGTTCGATGATGAGGCGGTCCGGGCCCAGGACGGCCAGCTTCTGGCTCAGCGAGGTGAGCAGGTGGGAGCCTACGCCGCGGCCCTGGAAGGCAGGGTGGACGCCCAGGCGGCGGATGAGGACCTCCTGGGGGCGTTTGCCGGCGATGAGGACGCCGATGGGACGGTCGTTTTCGCGGGCCACCATGCAGTTGCTGGCCCACATGTCGAGTTCGCGGATCTCGGCCTGGAAGGCGGACAGGGTCAGCCGTTCAGCGTCCGGGAAGTGGACGTCGTAGCATTGATTGACCGCCTCGACCAGCAAGGGAATGTCGTCGGGACGGCAAAAGCGGAAGGAGGGCATGGGTTGGGGACGTTATTCCACCCTTTCAGGGTTCGGTTTGGATCGCAAATTATACCCGGGGTGCAGCCCGCTGCAAGCGGAGCGCGGCAAGGGCGGAACCCTGGGTTCCTGCGTCACACCATCCACGCTGAAGGCGTGGGATAAAATTAGGCTGCTGCCGGGCTCACCGCTGCAAACTACTCCAGGATCTTCTTGCGCTTTTTGACCATGTCGGACATCCAGCCCGTTTCGTTGGGGACGCCGCGGCCGCTGTCGGCTTGGCCGTTGAGGACGTCCTTAGCC
This sequence comes from Acidobacteriota bacterium, assembly GCA_035471785.1. Lineage (NCBI taxonomy): Bacteria > Pseudomonadati > Acidobacteriota > Acidobacteriota bacterium. The sequence goes on along the minus strand of DATIPQ010000114.1, from coordinate 28,338 downwards.
TCGCCTTGAGGGCTCTCGGCTTCCTGCTTGACCTCTTCGGAGGGTTGCTCGGCGCCCTGGTATTGGCCCAGCATCTCGGCCATCATCTGGCGTCCGATCTCCAGGCCGGCTTCCACCAGTTCGATGGTGATGAAATCGGCCCTGCGCTGGGCCGCCAGGACTTCCACCCGCTCCTGGGTCTTGTCGCGCATGAATCCCGAGGGGACGCGCAGGATGCGCTGGGCCGCCTCGGCGCTCCACTCGTAGGACGACAGCAGCGGATTGCCCTTCTCGTCCTTGGCGATCACCTGCTTGCCGGAAGAGGCCGGCTTGGCCGCCTTGCCGGAGTGCAGCGCCGACATGGGACAGCCCGAAGCGGCTTCGCCTTCGGCCGTCGTGGCAGGCGCGTCCTGAGTCTCCGCTTTGGCCTGGGCCACCGTCTCCTGAGCCCTGGGCAGGATGCTGGAGCCGGTCTCCTCGTCGATGACCGAGGCGGCGAATTCCAGCGTGATGGTGTCGCGCCGGGCCAGGCGGGCCTTTTTCTCGATGCGGGCCTTGGAACGGCGCATCTGGTACTTGTCGGGGATGGCGTAAAGGGTGCGGCGGGCGTCCTGGGTCCACTTGACCTTGCGTCCGTCGTAGGCCGTCTCTTCCTCCACCCCGCCTTCCATTTCGGCGATGCGCTGGATGACTTCGGGAGTGATGACCTCGAAGTCGGTGCCTCCGCACACCGAGCACCTGACGGGGTCAGGTGTCTTGGCGGTGACGCCGCACTTGCGGCACATGGCCAGTTGGTTCTGGCGGGCGTGTTCCAGCGCCAGCTTCTCGGCCAGGTTGGTGGTCGTGGCCGAGGTCTGCTTGGGCATGAAGCGCTCCATGGCCTCGGTTACCAGGTTGTTGCTGACCACCGAGTGTCCCTTCTCCACGGCCAGGCGCAGGATGGCGGTGCGGGCGATGTTGCGGACCATCTCGGGGACGCGGGTCATGCGCTCCTCGGCCTCGGGAGTCCAGGTGATGGACTCGTCTGCTTTGACGTCCAGCTCGGGATGCTCCAGCCGGGTGGTGAAGAGGATGTCGCAGGGCGCCAGGCGCAGCAGGTTCTCGGCGTTGCTGCCCAGATGGGGCTCGTCGGCCGCGCTGTGGACGCCCACCCGTCCCACCACGATGAGCCAGGGCTTGATCTTTCTGGAGTGGTCGAGCACCTTCTGGAAGCACTTGCCGTCCAGAAGCGTGGTCGAGGCCTCGACGCCCTCCTGGCGGGCCATGTATTGGGCCACCTGCAAGTGGGACTGGTAGATCTGGGCCAGTCCGGTGTCGATGATCTCTTCGTGCAACTGGTTCTGCTCTTCGAAACGGAAGACCTTGGAGGCCTTCTCGGTGAGGACGTTGACGATGCCCTTGAAGACGGCGTAGTGCAGGTAGGGATCGTAGACGCCGATCAGCTCGATGCGCTTGCCCAGGCGCTTGGCCAGGGCGATGGCGGTCTTCAGCGCGCCGAAGCTCTGGGGCGACCCGTCGATACCCACCAGGATGGTGTCGCGCTCTTCTTCGTCCTTGCCGGGGACGTGCTTGACCACCCAGGTATCGCAGTTGGACGAATAGCGCACCACCCGTTCGCAAACCGAGCCGATCTGGGTGTCCTTGACCTTGCCGATGCCCACGGCGCCCAGGATGGTGAGGTCGTATCCCGAGGCTTTGATGTCCTTAAGCAGTTCCTCGGAATGTTTGCCGTCCATCATCTTGCGCTCGAACTCGACGTCCACCGACTCGCACTTCTTGGCCATATCCTCCAGGTAGCAGTCGGAGATCAGTTCCAGCCCCATGGTGATGAGGCTGTCATGGATCTTGCGCTGCCGCTCGAGTTCCTGTTCCTGCAGGTATTCTTCGGGCAGCGTGTACTCCATCTGCTTGAAGCGGTAGTCGTGCATGCGGGCGGCGTAGACGTGGCATCCCGTCAAGGAGGCGCCGAAGGTCCGGCCCAGTTCGATGGAGAGATCGACGGCCCGGTTGGAATGGGCCGAGTTGTCGACGGGCACGTAGATGCTTCGATAAAGCTGCTCTAAGAAACTCTGTCCTGTTTGGTTCAGCACATCGGGTGCCGTACTCATGTGGTTGCCTCCTGTTGTTGAGAGGATGCCTGGCTGGTTTGCTGTGAAAACTTGCGCCGCACCGTGAAGACCACGATCACCAGCAGAGCCAGGACGGCCAGCGCGTTCTGCGCCATCGGATAGAGGGGCGAAGGCTGATCGGTGGGTACCATGTAGAAGTAGAACCACTGGCTGAGGCCGCGCCGGTTGCCCCGTTCGGTGTTGTATCCGTCCCAGGTGGAAAAGGCCACCGGGATGAAGGTGTCCTGCTCGAATGAAATGCTGCGCCGCGAAGTGCGGGTGCGCTTGAAGATGGCCGACCAGCGGCCGTGCTCAAAGGTTGCAGTGAATTCGAAGGGTTCTCCCGTATCGTCGGGAGTCAGCGAGACGCTGCCCCGCCCCAGCCAGAGCTGGGGAGTCTTGGTGGACATCTCTGCGTACCAGAGTTCCACCGGATTCTGGGCGTCTCCGAAGATGAAGTAGGGCTTGCGGGCGCCCGTCGGCATCTGCTTGGGGAGCTGGATGGCGATGGCGTCGGACCACTGCTGAGCGGGCTCGGCCGGAGCCTCTTCGGCCCCATCCTCCGCGGCTGCGCTTTCCGACTCCGCCGGCGGGGCCGCGAAGGGATCGGCGAAGGGATCGTCGGCGGGCTGGGCCTGTCCGCCACCCTCGAACTTGGCCGGCTCCAGCAGGATGCGGTTGCGCTCGGCCTCGGGGTCCCAGCGGGGGACTTGGACCGAGGGATCGTTGCCGCCTTCTTCTTCGTTCCAGATGTCGTTCCATTCCACCAGGATGGCGATGTCCTGCTGGTTGTAGACGGCCCGCACTTCAACGTCCACGGCGCTGGGAAACATCATGCGTCCCGGCTCCATGATCTGGCCCACGATGGGGAAGCGGGCCATGGGCGCCTCCTCGAACATCTCGCGTCCCCGCTCCAGGCTGATCTCGCCCTGCAGCGGCACCACCCGCGCCAGGCTGGCGTAGTTGGGCTCGGGGGAGTCGGACAGCGAGAACATGTAATGGACCAGGGCCCAGCGGTCGGACTCTTCGGGGATGATCGATTCGTAGGCGGGCATGGGCGTGCCGTTGAGTCCGGTCACGAAGGTGCGGTAGACGTCCTCCGGGGTGTTGCCGCCGCGGAAGGTCCAGGGCTTGGTCAAGTCGGCCGGACGCAGGTGGAATCCCCAGTCGTCGGTCTGGTCGCGGGCCGCCGGACCGTTGCCGCGGGCTTGCTCGCCGTGGCAGCGGACGCATCCCAGCTCGACGTAGAGTTCGCGTCCGCGGGCCACCGACTCCTCGCTGGAGGAAGACGCCGAGGGCAGCCGCAGGGGCGCCGAGTGAGCGGCTGGATCGTCCCAGGAGGGATAGAAGGTCTTGAGGTAGTGGGACAAGTTGCTCAACTGCCGATCGCTCAGGTTGGGCCAGGGCGGCATGGAGGAATAAGGCATCCCCCGCCGGATGATGTTCTTGAGGTCCTCATGGGTGGGCAGCATCCCAGTGGGCGTGGTGCGCACCTTGTACTTGCCCTTGGTGAAGTCGCGGGGACGGGGCTTGAGGTAGTCGGCTCCCACTCCCAGGCCATCGCCCTCCTGGCCGTGGCATTGGGCGCAATTCTTGTCGTAGAGCACCTTTCCGGCCTGCCGCTGGGCTTCGCTGCCCAAATCGATGTCCTGGGCCTGGGTGGTGGCGCCCAAAGCGATCCACAGTCCGGCGCTCAGCGCCGCCGCGGCCACCGCCCCAAAACTCACCTGCCATGCGCGCTTGAGCGGTTTATTCATGGCCTTCCTCCCGGGCGCGCGGCCGGAACCCGGTGAATTCATAGAGGAAGATCACCACGTCCCAAATCTCCTCTTCGGTCAGGAATTTCTCCCATACCGGCATGGCCGACTCCCAGGGACCGCCTTCCTCGGGCAGTCCCGGCGCCCCTTTGGCGATGCGCCAGAAGAGGAACGATTCCTGCAGATTGGGGATGTTGCCGGGATCGGCGAAGTTGGTGGGAATGGGGTTGAGTCCGTGAGCGAACTGCCCGTTTCCGGCCATGTTGTCGCCGTGGCAGTAGTGGCAGTTCTCGTAGTAGACGCGGCGTCCGTTCTCGACGTGGCGCTGAAAGGCCGCCGGATCGCTGTCCTCCAGATTGCGGAAAGGATTGTCGAGGGTGACCAGGTTGAATTCCTTGCCGTCGAAGGCGGTAATGCTGGCGGGCGAAGCGGGGTGGATGGTGCGGGCGAAGAACGGCGCCTGCACCGGAGCGGTCATGTTCCAATAGACGTTGGCGGCCACCAGGGAGGGGACGGCGACGATGACCAGCAGCAGTATGGGAAGGTAGCGCCGTTCCGTCATGAAAGCCCTGAGCGGACCCCACACGGCCTGCCAACGCTCTTTGTTGGCGGTCACATAGACGATCAGCCCCAGCGTGACGATCCCCATGTAGAGTTCGATCACCGACTGGGGAATGGGCGTGGCGAAGCCGTAGCTGAGAATCACATAAAGGCTGCCCCACCACACGAAAACCCAGGTCAGCATGCCCACCCGGCGCCACTGCAGGATGAGCATCAAGATCAGGATGGGAATGACGATGGTCCAATTCATTCGGTCCCTCCTTTAGCGGCCAGGAGGTCGACCATCCGCTGCAATTCCTGGAGGGTGACTTGAGACATAAAAGGCTCTTGCTGGTGTTGGCTGAGGATCGAGGCCATTATAGCGTTGCGGTCAAGGCGGGCGCCCACGTCGACCAGGCTGGCGGCCTCCAGCCGTCCCGGCTGGTCGAGGTTGTGGCAGCGTCCGCAGTCGTGCTGGGCCAAGGGGCCGCCGGCCGAGGGTGCGGCCGGCGCGGCCTCCCCCCCGGCGGGCTCGGCGGAGGCCTGCTGGGCCGCTTCGCTGCCGGGAATGGGAAGCTGGGTGTCCAGGGTCACGGTGGGCGAGCCCCCCAGTGTCTGCAGATAGGCGATGACGGCCAGGATTTCCTGGTCGTTGAGTCCGATGGGGGGACGGTTGATCTCGGGCATGCCGGGATTGAATCCGTCCACGATAAATTCATTGGGGCGGTAGAGCGAATGGGTCAGGTATTCCAGCGAGCCCATGCCCGGGATGCGTGTCGAGGCCCTGGAGGCGATGCCGCTCAAGTCGGGAAAACGCAATGCGCCCGATTTGCCGATGGTGTGGCAGGTGGAACAGAGTCCCTTGCCCTGGAAGATGCCTTGGCCGACGTTGGCCAGCTCTTCCGGCGACAGGTCCTCTTCGATTACCGTCTCTTCAGGCGGATCGACCCGTTTTTGCGGCACCAGTTGCCCCACATAGGCGTAGAAGATCGTAGCGGCCACGGCCAGCACGGCGATCTTCAATGCGGCAGGTATTTTCATTCCTTGCTTGCTCCTCGCTTTTCTCCTAGAGAGACTTGTCCGAGGGCGCGGCTTCAGGCTGCCAGCCCTGGGCTCCCGGTTGCGGTCTCTGCTTGGACTTCTCGGCAGCCGCCACGGGCTCCTGGTATTTCGCCTTGTCGCTCAGGCTGGTCAGCCAGAACACCAGTCCGATGAGGACGAAGAAGATGAACACGGCCACGCTCACCACCTGGGTGGCGAATCCCAGGGTGGGCGTGAAGGCGTCGGGCGAAGTGTCGCGCACCACGCCGTAGACGTGCCAGTGCTGGCGCAGTCCCGAGCGGACGTATCCCATCAGTCCCATCAGCCAGGTGAAGGTCACCGCCAGGAAGATGAGGACGTACTGCGAGATGGGCGGAATCTTGCCCCACTTGGTGCGTCCGATCGACTCGGCTCCCTTGAAGAGGGGAATGTCGATGACGGTAATGGCCACCATGGCGATGAGCACGCTGAGCACCTGGGGCACCGAGAGTCCGATGCGCACGCTGGCTTCCACGAAGTATCCGTAGACGCCCAGAAAGATGACGAAAATCGAAGCCGCCGCGAAGATCAGAAACTGGATCGACTTGCCCTTGGCCGCCCACGGCACGGTGGCCTTTTTGCCCGCCCGCCGGTAGAGCAGAAAGCTCATGAAGGTGGTCAGGATGAGGATGTTGACGGCCGTGTTCTTGGCCGACATGACGCCCAAATACCCCAGCACCGGATGCGACGATCCGCCCATGGCCCGCACCTCGTCCACGGTGGCGATGATGGAACGGGGCGTGGCCCACACGATAAAGCAGAGCAGGATGGCGGCCAGCAGGTACTTGGTGAAGCGGTAATAGCGCTCCGAGCCCTCCACGCGTCCCATGCCCAGCCATAAATAGTAGTTGGCCCCCAAAAAGAGGTTGCCGATCAGAACCGCCTGGATGATGAAGAGCCAGGAAAAGGCTCCGCCCATCATCTGCAGTCCCATGGTCTGGTTGAAGGCGTAGATCTCAGAGGCCAGCCAGTAGCCGGCGAAAGGCAGGGGCAGGAAGGCGGCGATGGCCACCATGTTGCCGATGTAGCCCATCCAGTCGTAGTGGGCCCGCTGCTCTTCGCTCTTGGCCTGCAAGAACTTGTAGGCGGCGTAGGCGCCCGCCACCGATCCGCCGAAGGCCACGTTGGCGATGATGCGGTGGATGTTGATGGGCATCCAGGTGTAGTTGGTCACCGCCTCCCAGGTGCTGATGAGGGCCCCCGACTCGCTGACGCCCGCCGGCGAGGTCATGAAGGTCAGCCAGGCGTTGGCGATGAACATGATGGCCGTTCCCACCAGGTTGAGCATCACCCCCAGAAAGAGGTGCACCTTGGGCGAGAACTTGCCCCATCCGTAGTAGTAGGAATAGAGAAAGAAAGCCTCGAAGAAGAAGAGCGCCACGTAGGGGGCGAAAGTGGGCGAGAAGACGCTGGCCAGGTAGTTCATCAGCTTGGGGTAAAGCATGATGAGCATGAAGAGCAGAAAGGCTCCGAAAGCGGCCGTGAAAGAAAACGACGTCGAGAGCAGCTTGGTGAACTCGTAGGCCAGTTTGTCGTAGCGCTTGGCATCCTCGGGATTCTTGCTGAAGTAGCCGATGAACTCGATGATGACGGCGAAAATCGGCACCGCCAGCACGAAGGCGGCGAAGAGCAGGTGCAGTTGGGCCACGATCCACACCGCCACCCGGCTTCCGATGACCGGGAAGGCGCGGTACTCGGCCTCTTCGTAAGGCTTGCTGCGCTGCTCTTCTTCGATGGCCGCCTGCTCGTCGGCCAACCCGCGGTCGCGGGGCGTGGAATCGCCCTGCTCCACCGAGGCGGGGGGAAGGTAGGCCCGATCGTTGAGATAGGTCCAGGTCTCAATCAGTCCCAGCGTCAGGACCACGATGGCCAACAGCAGGATCAGCCCGCCTCGTTTCGCGTTCATCTTTACTCTTCCTCCTGCTGAAGGTTGCGCAGATAGGCGATGATGGCCCAGCGGTCCTCAGCGGGGACCGGGTAGCGGTAACCCGACATCAATCCCTTGCCGTTGGTGACGGTGTCGAAGATCTCGCCGTCCGGGAGGGCCACGATGCGGGGATCCTTGAAACTGGCCACCGGCACGCCGCTGTCGTAGAGCACGCCCAGTCCGTCTCCCAACTCTCCGTGGCAGGGGCGGCAATAGATGCTGTAGCGGTTCTTGCCCCGCGCCATCACGGCCTCGTCGACGTCGAGCGGATTGCTGACGAAGTTGCCTTGGGCGTCACGTCCCGTGAGCAGGGCCTGTTGGTCCCTCTCGTAGAACTCGCCTCGGGCCACCGTGCCGGCCACGGGCAAACGCATGGCTCCGCCGTCGTAAAAGAATCCGCTGGAGCCCTGAGCCGTGTACTTGGGCTGGTCGTCCATGTTGGGATTGATGTGGATGGGCGGCGAGGTCGAAGTGCATCCGCGCAGGCATCCGGCTGAGAAGAGCATGGCCGAAAGCAGCGCCAGCACTTTGAGCCGGGCTGAAAGAGGATTCCTCTGAGGATGCTGCCTTAAACGGTTCATCAGGCCCCACCTCCATGCGGTGCCGCACCGTGGGCCGGAGCCTCTTGATGCTCTTCGGCCGGTTGCGGGGCCGCTTCCATGGCCTCATTGCGCTTGGCTTCCAGCTCGGGGTGAGGATGGCGCAGGCGGGCCAGGTAAGAGTTGCGGGGACGGTTGTTGAGTTCTCCCAGCAGAATGTAGTTGCGCGCCTGCCGCTTGGCTTGAGAGATGCGGCTGTCGGGGTCGCTGATGTCCCCGAAGACGATGGCCTGGGTGGGGCAGGCTTGCTGGCAAGCGGTGACGACGTCCCCGTCGGCCAGAGGACGCCCCTGCTGCTTGGCCTTCTTCTTGCCCTCGCTGATGCGCTGCAAGCAGAAGCTGCACTTTTCCATCACGCCGCGCGAGCGTACGGTGACGTCGGGATTGGCCGCCATCTTGGCCACCTCAGGACGCTTCTGGGTGTAGTTGAAGAAATTGAAGCGGCGCACCTTGTAGGGACAGTTGTTGGAACAGTAGCGGGTGCCGATGCAGCGGTTGTAGACCATCACGTTGAGGCCTTCGCTGTCATGGACGGTGGCGGCTACCGGGCAAACCTGCTCGCAGGGCGCGTTCTCGCAATGCTGGCAGGGCATGGGCTGGAAGGCGCCGGATGGGTTGGACTGGGGTCCGCCGAAGTAGCGGTCGACCCTGATCCAGTGCATCTCGCGTCCGTGGCCGACCTGGGTCTTGCCCACAACCGGGACGTTGTTCTCGCTCTGGCAGGCGGTCACGCAAGCGTTGCATCCGGTACACACGTTAAGGTCGATGGCCATGCCCCACTGAGGTCCCCGCTCGTAGGGGTGGGAATCGAAGAGCTGGGTCTGGGGCGTGTGGGTATGGGCGAACTCGGGATGTTCTCTGAACTCATCCAGCGTCCCCCACTGCACGATCTCGCGGCCCTCCATGCTGCCGTGGTCCTGGGTCGACACCAACTGGCTCTTGCGGCGCGTGGTCTGCACCAGCAGGGTGGCGCCGAAGCGGGGAGCGTCGGAATGCATGAGCTTGTAGGCATTGCGTCCTACTCCGTTGCCCACCCGTCCTGCGGCGCTGCGTCCGTAGCCCAGGGCCAGAGTGATGGAGCCGTCGCACTGCCCGGGCTGAATCCACACCGGGGCCTCCAGCACGCCGCCCATGTATTTGAGGACCACGTTGTCTCCCGTCTTGACGCCCAGCTCGGCGGCGCTGGCGGGAGAGAGGATGGCGGCGTTGTCCCAGACCAGCTTGGTGACCGGGTCGGGAAGCTCCTGCAGCCAGGCGTTGTTGGCCTGGCTGCCGTCCCCCACGCCGTAAGAGGGCACCAGAACCAGTTCGAACTCACGCTCGCTGTTGGCCACGGGGACGGGCATCTGGCCCCTCGCGGCGCCCGTTTGGTAGGGCGGATTGACGGGGGCGGAACGGCTGCCGGCCAGGATGCCGTCGTGCAGCGTCCGCCGCCACTCGGTTTCGAAGTCGCCCCGCCCCTGCAACAGAGTCCGCCAGGTTTCGCGCACCCGCTCGTAATCTGAGAGGTCCTGGCTGTCGGCCAGCAGTCCCAGCACGCGGGTCATGGGCAGGGCGCCGTAAAGAGGCTCGATGAGCGGCTGGATAACGCTCAGTTCTCCGCTGGCGCTGCGCACGTCGCCCCAAGACTCCAGAAAGTGGGCCAAGGGCAGATGCCAGGTGGCCTCAGCCGAGGTCTCGTCGTAACGGTCGCTGAGGTGGACGGACACCTCGACCCGCTTCATAAGCCGATCGAAGCGAAGATCGTGGGGAGCGTCGTAGACCGGATTTCCGCCCAGGATGAGGAGGGCGTCCACGGCCACGTCTTCGATAGCCGCGGCCAGGTCTTTGAGTGCCTGCGTGTCGGGAGCATAGGCCTGCTCCAGGGGATAGTACTCGACCGTGTTCCCGTTGCTTCCCAGGGCCTGGTTGATGGCGTAGACCAGGGCGTGCACGACGGGCGGCTGGTTGCGTCCGCAGACCACCAGGGCTTCGGCTCCGGCGGCCGTCAGATCGTCGGCGGCGGAACGCAGGAAGGTATCGTCGGTCATGCCCTCCACCGAGGCCGCGGAGGCGCCTTGAGGAACCTCGAGCTGCAAGCCGCGCGAGGCCAGCTCGGCGGCCAGAGCTCCCGCCAAGGCGGCGATCTGCCCGCTCTTGACCGCCAGGCGGTGGTCGGCGTTGAGTCCCGTCAGCGAGAGGACGCTTTCCGCCGCGTAGAGGCGGCTCATGTCTCCCTGCGGGTCGTTCACCCGCCGCCTCTCGGCCCATCCGCGCGAGGCCCTTATCGAGTCGGATTCCGTCCCCAGGAAATCGCAGTCCAGGGCCAGGATGACGCGGGCTTGCCCGGTGCGCGGGCAAGCCTGCAAGTCTTGTCCGCTAGCCAGCTTGAGTCCCTTGAGGCGGTTCTCGTCGCCGACCGGCTGGTAGGTCACCCAGCGGGCACTCGGATAGCGGGCCTTGAAGGCTTCAGCCAGGCGGAAGAGCGTGGGCGAAGAAAAGGGCGCGCTCAGCACCGCCAGTCCGTCGCCTTCCCCCTCGAATCCGGCTGCCCATTCCCCCCAGAAGGTCTTGAAGGCTTCCCAGTCGGCCACCTCTTGCCCCCGCCGCGGACTGTGCGAGCGGTCGGGATCATAGAGCGAGAGAATGGCGGCCTGATGGTGGGGGTGCGACGCTCCGCCGGTGGACGGATGCTGCTCGTTGCCTTCGATCTTGGTGGGACGCCCCTCGTGGCTTTCCACCACCAGCCCGTAGCCGGAGAGTGCGTCGGGCATGGTGGTGGCGTAATGCTTGGCGATGCCGGGAACGACGTTCTCGGGCGCGTCCACGTAGGGCACGATGTGCTCCACGGGGCGGCGGCAGGAAGCCAGTCCGGCGAAGGCGAAGGAGGCTCCCATCAGCGCCAGCATGCGGCGGCGGTCCATGGGCTCGTCCAAGGCCGGGGCCGTGCTGGGGAACTCGTCCTCCAGGTAGCGTCTGAATCGGGGGTCGTCGGCCAACTGCTCCAGGCTGCGCCAGTACTCGGGGGAAGAAAGCTCGATCTTGGACTTTCGGATCATCTATGGCACCCCGAACAGTCGACAGGAGGATTGATGTTGCGTTGGGCCATGGCGGACTCGATGAAGGCCTGACGCTGGGCCGGATCCGGCGAGGGCGTCCAGTTCATGTTGGTGACCTCCTCCAGAGGTCGCAGGTGAGGGCCGGGATTGCGGTGGCAGTCCAGGCACCAGGCCATGCTCAGCGGCTCCACCTGGCGGACCACCACCATCTGGTCGATGCGTCCGTGGCAACTGGCGCAGCCCACGCCCTGGTTGACGTGAGAGGAGTGGTCGAAGTAGGCGTACTCGGGCAGATCGTGGATTCTCACCCAGCGCATGCGGCGCTTGCTGGTGGAGCTTTCCACGATGGGCGCCAGGTTGGGGCTGTCGCGCAGCACCAACTGATGGCAGTTCATGCAGGTCTGAGTAGGCGGAATGACGGCCGCCGCCGATTTTTCCACCGAGGCGTGGCAGTAGCGGCAGTCGATGTCCAATTGTCCAGCGTGCAGTTCATGGCTGTAGGGAACCGGCTGCACCGGGGCATAGCCTACGTCGGTGTATTCGGGCGAGAAGAAATACCACATCCCGCCCCCCACCGCGACCGCCATGACAGCAGTGGCGACGGCCCCGGCAGCAGGCAACTTGTTTATCCATCGAGGAAAAATCTGCGCCAATCGCGCACCCTCCCTTTCCGAGTGTCCTTTCCCGCGAGAAAGTTGGCGAAAGGATAGCCGTTGCCCGGATACCTGTCAAGGTTCGGAGACAACCCTTCGGCCCCCTCTTGAGAAGGCCCTCAATGTCTTGATTCTGTCTACGTTTAGATGGGCTTTCAGAGGCCGTTTTTGCCGCCTCTCCAAATAAGGCAAACTGTTGACCCTCGGCCCCCGTCTAAACCCCCGATAAGAAAGTCCTTGACACAGCATTGTACGGTTGCCGATAATCGCTGACCGTAGCATGGCCGTTTCGAAGCTCCGGTGCCTGGAGGAGAGAAAACTGAATGAGACGGCCTGCTCATGAGGTTCAGAGCATGACCAAAGCAGTCAAGAATCAGACCGACGGCAATCCCGATGCCTTCCTGCCCCTGCCCCAGGCGGCGCTCAATATCCTGCTGGCTCTGCTGGAGGGCCAGGCTCACGGATTGGGTATCCGCAAGTCGATAGAGGAGCGGACCTCGGGCCAGGTCCGCATGCGGGCCGGGACGCTCTACGAGGCCCTTCACCGTCTCGACCGCGACGGACTCATCCGCGAACTCGACGACCCTCCTCCCGACCAGGAGGCCACTTCCCGCTGGCGCTATTACCGCATCACCGGCTTCGGACGTCAGGTGCTGCGGGCCGAGATGCGGCGGCTGGACGCCATCCTCTCCTACGCCAAGAGCCGCGATCTTTCAACCGAAGGCGAGGGTTCTTGATGGTTCATCGCAACCAGGCAGCCGGCCGCGGGTTTCTCTTGAGGCTCTATCTGCGGCTGGTGCTGGCCCTTTATCCGCCCCGATTCCGCCGGCGTTATGGAGAGGAGTTGTCGCGGCTGCTGTGCCTCGATCTGGCCCAGGCCTCCGGCGCCCGCAAAAGCCTGCTGCTGGCGGCCGGCTTGGGCGACGCGCTGGCGGGGGCCTTTCGCCTCCGTTTTCTTTCTCAGCGCCCGGGCCAGTCTCGACGAACATGCGGCAAGGGCCGCCTCTCCGTTCCCCCTTTTTCTTCTCATCGAGGACCCGACAATATGCTTGATCAGCTCCGCCAAGACTTCGCTTACGCTTTCCGCAACCTCATCCGCCGTCCCGGTTGGACGCTGGCCGCCGTGGCCACTTTAGCCCTCGGCATCGGCGCCACGACTTCGGTCTTCTCGCTGGTCAACGACGTGCTGCTGCGTCCGCTGCCTTATCCTGAGGCCGAGCGGTTGGTGGAGTTGCGGGCCTACATCACCGAAGGCAATCGTCTGAGGGGATCGGTGTCCTACCCGGTGTGCCGGATGATGGGCGAGGCTCAGCAGGCCCTTGAGGACTTCGGTTGCTACACCACCACCACCCAGACCCTGGAGATCGACCAGGGTGCCGAGCGCATCAGCGGAGGCATCGCCTCCTGGGAAGTCATGGAGGCTTTGCAGGTGCCGCCGCTGAGGGGGCGCGCCTTCGGTCCTGAGGACGACGCGCCCGACGCCCCGCGGGTGATGTTGCTCAGCTTCGGACTGTGGCAGGAGAGGTTTGGCGCCTCTGACGATGTCATTGGGCGGACCATCCGCTTGGCTGAACGTCCCTTCACCGTTGTCGGCGTGATGCCCGGGGGATTCGTCTTTCCCGACGAGGGGCCCCGCTACTGGATTTCCCTGGCCGGCTTGCCGCGCACCGAGCAGAGCCACTATCTGAGCACCCTGGGACGCCTCAAGCCTGACTGGACGCCCGAGAAAGCCGCTGCCCATTTCGACGCACTGCGCCTGCAAGTCCCCACGGGCGCCCCGGGTGAAACGGGAGAGATCGCCATCCGCCACTTCACTCTGCTGGAGACGCTGGTGGGGGAGGTGCGTCCCCAGTTGTGGATCTTCCTTGCGGCGGTGGCGGCGGTGTTGTTGATCGCCTCCATCAACGTGGCCAACCTGCTGCTCAGCCGCATGGCCGGACGCACCCGCGAGATGGCCCTGCGCAGCGCTTTGGGAGCCGGGCGGCGCAGGCTGCTGACCCAGATGCTCTCGGAGTCGACCCTGCTGGCGCTGTTGGGCGGAGCGGCGGGCCTGGTTCTGGCCCTGGTGCTCAGCTCCACCTTGCGCTCGATGGCGGCGGCCTATGTCCCCCGTTCTCACCTGCTGGGACTCGACAAAACGGCTCTGCTCTTCGCCGCCGCGCTCTCGCTGCTGGTGGGAATGCTGATCGGCCTTCTGCCAGCCTTGCGCGCGTCGCGTCCCGACTTGGCCGACGGATTGCGCGAGTCGGCCCGCGGCAGCGCGGGCAGCCGCCGTCACCACCGCCTGCGCGCCGGACTCGTGGTGGCCCAGGTGGCCCTGGCCATGACGCTGCTGATCAACGCCGGACTGCTGGTGCGCAGCTTCCAGCGCCTGGCCTCGACCGATGTAGGATTCAAGACGGCCGACCTGATCACCGTTCAACCCGCCCTTCCCATGGCGCGCTATCGTGAAGAGGAGGCCGCCGTGGAGTTCTTCCGCCAGACCATGTCGCGCCTGGAGGCCTTGCCGGGCGTAGAGTCGGTGGCCATGGCCGCCACGCTGCCGTTTGCCGGAGGGCATATCGGCGAGGGCGTCCGTTTAGAAGGCACCCCGCCCGAGGAAGAAGACGCCCTGGTTGACGTCCAGGTGGTCAGTCCGGAGTTCTTTCCGGTGCTGGGCCTGAGTCCGCTTCAGGGAAGGCTGCTGACGCCGCGGGACCGGCAGGGAGCGCCTGTCGTAGTGGTGGTCAACGAGGCTTTTGCACGCCACTTGTTTCCTCCAGGCCAGGCGGTGGGACAACGTTTTACGTTGGGATCCTACGAGCGCAGCCGGGAAGTGGAAATCGTCGGGGTGGTGCCTGACGCCAAGCTTTACCGACTGACGCGGGAAATCCGCCCCATGGTTTACGAGTCGGCCTTGCAGAACAGAATGTCGCTGCAATACTCGGGCATGCTTGTGCGGGCGGTTCCTGGCGCGGCTTCAGCCCTGGTTCCTCAAGTGCGCGAAACGCTGCAATCGGTCGATGCCGCCGTCCCCATGATGGGACGCGCCACCGTCGACGAGCACCTCAGCGGACGCCTTTCCAACGCCCGCTTCCGCACCCTGCTGCTGAGCGCATTCGGCATCACGGCCTTGTTGCTGGCGGTCATCGGAGTCTATGGCGTGATGGCCTACGGCGTCACCCGCCGCATCCAGGAAATCGGCGTCCGCATGGCCTTGGGCGCCCGCCGGGGACAGATCTTGACCTGGGTCATTCGCCGCGGGCTCCTGCTGACCTCGCTGGGCTTGGCGCTGGGCTTGGGCGGCGCACTCGCCACCTCGCACCTTTTGGAGAGCTACCTCCATCAACTGAGCACTCACGACCAGTTCACCTACGCGGCGGCTGGCTCGGTGCTCTTTCTGGCCGCCCTGCTGGCAGCCTTCTTGCCCGCCCGCCGCGCCTCCCGCACCGATCCCATGGAGGCCCTGCGTTGTGAGTAAAGGGGTGAACGGCTCGGGCGGGGGGCTTCTGCTGCGGCTTTATCTGCGTTTGCTGCTGGCCTGCTATCCGCCCAGCTTCAGAGAGCGTTGCGGCGACGAGTACTTGCGTTTGCTCCTCCATGATCTCGCGCAGACCAGGGGAAGGCACAAGGCGGGCTTTCTGCTGTCGTCCTCGAGCGACGCGCTGAGCGGCGGACTGCGTCTGCGGCTTGGCTGGCGGCGATTTCCCGCCGTTTCCCCTTCAAACCGCCGACACTCCCCAGGAAGACACAATATGTTGGACCAACTTCACCAAGACTTCGCCTACGCTCTGCGCAACCTCGTCCGCCGTCCCGGCTGGACGCTGGCCGCCGTGGCCACGCTGGCTCTGGGTATCGGCGCGACCACCGCGGTCTTCTCGATGGTCAACGACGTATTGCTGCGTCCACTGCCTTACCCGCAGGCCGACCGGCTGGTGCAGTTGCGGGCTTACCAGCCAGACCGGCAGCGCTTGCGTGAAGTCGTTTCCTATCCTCTCTGCCAGAGGATGGGCGAAGCCCAGGAGGCCCTGGAGGATTTCGGATGCTGGGCCGTCAACTCGCAGACCGTGGAGGTGGAAGGCGGGGCTCACAGACTGTTGACCGGCATCGTCAACTGGCAGGTCTTGAAGGCCTTGCGCGCCCAGCCTTTGTTGGGACGCTCCTTCAACGCTCGGGACGATCATAGCGACGCTGCCCGGGTGGCCTTGCTCAGCTATGGATTCTGGCAGGAGCATTTCGGCGGCGACGCCCAGGTCGTGGGCAAGATTCTGCGCGTGGAGGAGATACCTTACACCATCGTGGGCGTGATGGAACGCGACTTTCTCTTTCCCGACCGGGGTCCGCGCCTCTGGGTCTCCATGGCAGGACGTCCGCGTACCCCCAACATCAACTGGCTGCGCACCCTGGGACGCCTCAAGGAGGAGTGGACCCGGGAGCAGGCCTGGGCTCACTTCGAGGCCTTGCGCTTGCAGGTGTCGAAGGGAAATGACGGCGGGACCGACGAGTTGGCCGTGCGTCCGGTGAGCCTGATGGAGACCCTGGTGGGCGAAGTGCGTCCCCAGTTGTGGCTCTTCCTTTCGGCCGTAGCGGCCGTACTCCTGATCGCCTGCATCAACGTGGCCAACCTGCTGCTCAGCCGCATGGCCGGACGGGAACGCGAAATGGCCCTGCGCAGCGCGCTGGGTGCGGGACGCGGGCGCTTGCTGGCCCAGATGCTCAGCGAAACCACTCTGCTGGGACTCTTGGGCGGGGCTGGCGGAATGGCCGTGGCCTTCATGGTCAGTTCCGCCGTCCACTCCATGGCCTCCGACTTCGTCCCCCGCAGCCACCTGCTGGGCATGGACGCGGTGGCCTTTTTCTTTGCCGGAGCGCTGTCGCTGCTGGTGGGATTGCTCATCGGCATTCTTCCGGCCCTGCGCTCCTCCCGTCCCGATCTCAGCGGCGGGTTGCAGGAAGGGTCCCGCGGGACAGCCGGGAGCCTGCGTCATCACCGCCTTCGGGCGGCGCTGGTTGTGGCTCAGATCGCCCTGGCAGCCGTGTTGCTGGTCAACGCCGGACTGCTCTTGCGCAGCCTGCAGCGATTGGCCTCCACCGAGGTGGGATTCGAAACGGCCGACCTGCTGATGATCAGGCCTTCGCCGCCTCTCGCCCGATACCGCCAACCCGAGTCGATGCGGCAGTTCTATGCCGACCTTTTGCAGCGCGTCCGGGGTTTGCCTCTGGTGGAGGCGGCCAGCATGAGCGCCGGAGTGCCTTTCGGAGGTGTGCGCATGTCCAATCAGGCCTGGCCGCAGGGAGGCAACCTGGAGAGCGAGGGCGAGACCGTCGACCTGCAAGTGGTGGACGAAAACTTCTTTGCCGTGCTGGGTATCGGGGCCTTGCAGGGACGCCTGCTGGACAGCCGCGACCGTCCGGGAGCGCCCCCGGCGGCGGTGGTCAACGAAACGCTGGCACGGCGGCTGTTCGGCGAGGACGCTGTGGGGCAGCACCTGCTGGTCGGCCGGCCTCCCCGCCGGGTCGAAATCGTGGGAGTTGTCCCCGACCTCCGCCTCTACGAACTGACCGGGCCGCTGCGTCCCATGGTTTTCGAACCGCTGGCCCAGCATCCCGAGCAGGCCTTCCCCGACATCCTTGCCCGTACCTCGCCCGGACACGCCGCCCATTTGGCCTCCGAGGTGCGCAATCTGGTTCACTCGCTCGACCCGGGGATTCCCCTGGTAGGACTGCCCACCCTGCAGGACGAACTGCGCGGACGCACGGCCAACGCCCGCTTCCGCACCCTGCTGCTGGGCGCGTTCGGCATCACCGCCTTGCTGCTGGCGGTCATCGGCGTCTACGGCGTGGTGGCCTACGGAGTGGCGCAGCGGACCCGCGAGATCGGCGTCCGCATGGCGCTGGGCGCGCGCCGCCTGCAGGTCCTCTCCTGGGTGGTGCGCCGCGGGCTGCTGCTCACGGCCGCCGGCCTCCTCCTGGGCCTGGCCGGAGCGCTGGCCACCTCGCAGTTGCTGGAAAGCTACTTGCACCAACTCAGCGTCCACGACCGCTTCTCCTACGCCGCCGCCCTGCTGCTGCTCTTTGTGGCCGCTTTCCTGGCCGCCTACCTCCCCGCCCGCCGCGCCTCGCGTACCGATCCCATGGAGGCCTTGCGCTGTGAATAAAGATCCCAGCGGCCAGTTCGGGGCATCGCTGCTACGAACTCTTCCGTGAACGGCTGGAAGGGACTCTCGAGGTGGCCGCCCACATTGCCTACCCTGAGACCATCCATTTGCCCCAGGGCCCTCGTCACGTCATCGGGGAAATGGTTTCCTGGCAGTTCGCCCAGGTGCTGGGAGTCGAGCCCGCCCTGGGGCGCTGGCTGCAGGCCTCCGACGAAGTTCCCGGCGTACCCGGGGCGGTGCTCATCAGTCATCGCTTTTGGCAGAACGACCTCAGGGGGCGCGACGAGGTCGTGGGGACGTCGTTGCGCATCGGCGCTGCGTCGCGAATAAGGAAAGCAGGCGGTGGGTCCTCTTGATGCGAAGAATTCAGTCAAGCCTTAAACGCAATATCCAATCACGGGCGCAATCAAGTTTGACAATTTTTTATTGACTTTTCTTCTTTTTAATGGTAGGTAAATCGATAGTTGAACCTTAACCAATTGCTAAGGAGGTCTAGAATGAAGAAGATGAGACTGGTCTTTCTTCTCGCGATGCTGGCGGCGATGACGCTGGCCGGCCTGGAATCGATGGTCGCGCCGGCGGAAGTCAGTGCCGGAGTCTGGGACGAAGTCTGTTGCGGCTCGGGCTGCAGTGAGGACTTCTGCATCGGGGACGGCCCCTACACCTGCTGCAAGGGCGAAGTCGAAGTCCAGTAGCGGTCCATTCAAAGCAGGCGGGGCGGCTTCTGTCAGCAGAATCCGACCCCGCCCCTCTTTTTCCACGAGTCAGAGGTAGCGTCTTGAGTCAAAAAATGCCGAGCCGGTTGAAGGCAGCTCTGGAAGCGCCTTCGGGCCTCACCTTGGTCGTCGCGGCTATCGCGCTTATCATCGTTGTTTGGGTGGCGGGCCAAAACAGGGAGTTGCGCCGAGACAACTCAGAACTTGAATTCAACCTCACCAAATTGGAGGCAATGACATCATTCAACCTGGGCTTGCAGAGGCTGGCGGGTTATCCCCTATCCCATCTGATCTACGAGGACCCCTCTGCCTTTCCGCAAGAGAGGTTTTCCCCTCGCGGCACCGTTGTGACCGTCTTCAATCCTACCGTCTGTCAGCAATGTCTGGAGGACGGGCTGGTCCTGATGAAGAAGTACCAGACTGACTTGATTGATCATGGACTGGGCTTGGTGGCCGTTGTCGGCGAGACGGGCAAGGGAACCCGCACCACCATCGCTCTCCTGCGCGATTCGAAAGAGCTCGACTATCACTTCGAATTCGTCAAGGCCGGGCACTTGGAAAGCACCTTCCCCTTCGTCCACGAGGCCCGTTACATTGACGAGCCCATCTTTCTCTTCATTGACGGTAATTTCCGCGTTGCCAGCAGCTTCAAGCCTGATTGCAAGCGGATGCCGGATCTGGAGAGTTGGTTTCGAAGCCTCCTCAACAAGCAGCCAAGCGTTTGAGCGGTGAAGTCGTGAAGAGAAGCATTCTGGTTGGCCTGACGCTGGCCTTTTCCCTGGTTGGTTGCGGCGATCATGAACAGATCCCCCCGACGCCCTTCTCAGGGACTCCCGCGGTGTCCTCCTGGGACGAGGTTTTCGGGTCCGCGCAACAAATGGTCCTGGAAATACCCTGGGAACGCGAGATCGTGGTCAAGGACGTGCTGCTCGACAGCCGGGCGAATCTCTTCTTGAACGATTACCGCAACGATCGAATCGTGATGCTCGACCCCTCGGGTCAACTGATCCGCCAGATCGCTCCGCCAGGCGGCTTCTCCCGTCTTCGCACGATTGCCCTCGACGCCAACGACAATCTGATGGCATTCGATACCGATGGGAAGGTGGTAACGAGCTTTGCCGCGCCCGACTATCAGACGGCCAGCAGCTACAGCGTCGAATCCGTCGTGGCGGAGTTCTTTCCGGCAGGCTCCGACGGGGACATCATTGCTTTCTGTCCCACCGACTCCTCCTACTTGTCCCGATTCGACAGCACGGGACGGCTGATAGAGAGTACCTTCAGGCCCCGTGACGAGGATATTGGGACCTTCCTGAAGCGCGTGCAGTCGGGAGGTCTTGCCGGCGGGAGCGGGAGCGAGGGCTTCTACTTCATTTACCCCGAAGAGTTCGCCATATACCATTACGACGCCCATTTGAACTTGCAGCGCGTCCTCAAATCTGAGCCTTCCGAATGGCGGCCCGCGCTCAAGGACTTTCCCGACGATCTTTCTCCATTCGACTACAAGCCTGCCCACAAGGATTGGTGGGACAGCCACAGCGCCCACGTTGGGGACTTGTTCATGCCGCGGGAGGACGTGCTGGCCGTTACGCTGAGCAAGGGTAGCGGCCTCAGCTCCGAAAACTGGTTCCTGAACCTCTACAGTCGCGAAGGGTTGGTGCTTGCCGAAGGGCTGCCAGTTCCTCACGGCGGAAGGATCGTGGGGGCTTCAGGAGGATGGGTTTTCGTGGCCACTGCCCCCTACTTGGCGGATGACGGGAGTTTGCGCCCTGCCTCCCTGTGGCGACATCCACTCCGACTGGACCCTATGAACAGGGGCCAGGCGGCGGCGAGTCTGCCCCAACCCCCTCGCTAACCTATTCAGCGCGAAGAGTCCGGCTGGGATCCAGGCGGGCCGCGCGGACAGCGGGAAGGAGACCCGCCAGCAGGGCCACAAGTGTCAGCGACACAGCCACCACAAGGTATGTAGCCGGGTCTGTGGTTTCGATCCCGAAGAGCAGTCCTCTGAGGAGTTGGGAGGCAAGGAAGGCCCCCAGCAACCCCAGCACCACCCCGGGCACCACCAAGCTCAGAAGTTGACGCAGGACCATCGACTGGACTCGGCTTTTGCTGGCGCCCAAAGCCAGGCGGATGCCCAAGTCTTTTCTTTGCTGAGTCACCGAAAAGGCCATGACGCCATAGAGCCCGACCGCGGCAATGAGCAGGGCCATGGCGGCGAATATCCCGAGCAGAGCCGTACGGGAACGCGGCACGGCGAGGGAGCGAGCCACCAAGTCCTCCAACGGCGCCGCGGCTGGCAGGGGCAGGCCGCTGTCCAATTCGTGAATCACATGGCGTACCTGGGCGCTCACATCATCGGCTTCCAGGGCGGGCTCCACCACCAATGTGACCGAGGTGGCCGGAGCTTGGCGCAAGGGCCTGTAGAAGATGGCGTTGGAGGCGACATCGAGGCCCTTGCTCTTGACATCTCCCACGATGCCCACCACCGTGTGGGTGGCGCCAGTGTAGTCGGCGATCTCCCGTCCCAGCGGATCAGCATTGGGCCAAACGGCCTCGGCCAGGCTCTCGTTGAGGAGGGCGACTGAAGGGCTGCCGAGTCGGTCGGAGGGATTGAAGAAGCGGCCTTTCCTGAGGGGAATCTTCAAGAGCTGAAAATAATCGCTGGAAACGCTCTCGAGCAGGGCGGGCTGACCTGAACCCGGATCGTCCGGGGACTGCACGCTCACCTGATAGGAACCTCCCGTGAAGGGCAACTGGGAAGAGGCCGCGGCCATTTTGACGGAGGGCAGCGCTTTCAACCGTTCAAGCAGTTGCGAGTAAAAGAATCCGGCTTGCTCTTCTTCCTGGTAGCGTCGTGAATCGAGCTGCAAGCCCTGAGTATGGATTCCCTCGACCGAGAGACCAGGATCCACCGAAGTCAGGCGCAGGAGGCTGTTGACCAGCAGGCCGGCTTGAACCAGCAGAATGATGGTCAACGCCATCTCAGGCACCAAGATCCATCGGTGGGCCTGCTTGAGTCGACGGGAGCCCCGGACGCTGTTCAGGTCCGAGGCCGAACTGGCCCGGCTGATCCGGAGCGCGGGAATGAGGCCGAAGAGAAAAGTGGACAAGAGGCTGACCGCCACGGTGAAAGCGAAGACCTTGGCGTCGATGGCGATATTGGCGGTTCTGGGGACTTCATCGGGCAGATAGGCGACCAGTGCGAAGGTTCCGAAGGAGGCCAGAAGGAAGCCCGCGATGGAAGCGCCGGCGGCCAGAAGCAGGTTCTCCGTCATCAAGAGCCGCACAATGCGTGCCCGTGAAGCGCCCAGGGATAAGCGGATGGCGAACTGGTGTCGGCGCCGCAGGTAATCGGTCCACAGCAGGCTGCCGACGTTGGCGCAGGCAATCAGCAGGACGACGGCCACCGCCGCGCCCAGCAAGGCCAGTGTCGAACGGCTTTCTCCCACCACGATCTCATGCAGAGGCTCAAGGACGATGCCGATGCCCTCATTGGCTTCGGGGTAGGTGCTCTCCAGCCTGGCTGCGATCTGATCCAGCACCTGGCGAGCTTCCTCGATCGAAGTCCCCGCGGACAGGCGGGCCAGCGCCTGGGCGTTCTTGCGGCCTCGGCGCTGGAGGTCGCTCTCGGAGGGGATCAGGGGAAGAAAGATCTTGTGATCGGCCTGGGGAGAGATCTCGAACTTGGGAGGCATCACCCCGATGACCTCGTAGACGTCCTGGTCAAAACGCAGCGTGCCTCCCACCACCGTGCCTTGGCCGCCCATACTCGTCTGCCAGAAGTCGTAGCTGATGACCGCTACCGGGTTGCGCCCCTCGATGTCGGGGGCGCCGATAAGCCTGCCTTTGAGAGCCGCCAGTCCAAAAACATTCAGAAAGCGTGAACTGACCTGCGCACCCCTGACCTCGATCGGCTCGGATCCGCCTTGATAAACGCCCTTCCAAGGCCTGTAGATTCCGAACTCCTCGAACACCGGACTCTGTTCCTGGATGTCGCGGTAGTTCAGGTAGGACAGCGGCAGACGGTTCCATCTTTCTCTGAGGCGGGACGCCTTTGAGTTTTTGAAAGACTGGGAGGAATGGCGGACTGCGACGATCCTCTCCGAGTCCGGGTAGGGTAGGGGATTCAACAGGACCCCGTTGATCACGTTGAAGGCCGCACTGCTGGCTCCGATTCCCAAGGCCAGAGTCACGACCGCCGCGAGTGCATGCAAAGGCCTTCTGATAACGGCCTTCCAGGCATATGTCAGTTCCCTGTACATCGTCAAACCTCGATCCCTGCAAGATGTAACATTTGTTCGGTTTTATGCGATAAAGAGTATTCGAAAGCGTTTTCTTTGACAACTACTCTGGACTGTGGCAACCTCGGATCCGAACTCCGACTCTTCTTATCATTCTGGCCCGAGGCCGGCTCTATGAGGAAAGCTCTGCGCCATTTCCGCCTGTTGGCAGGCATGAATGCAGCCATGAAGGCCCGAAGTCTGCTCGTTCCTTTTCTCCTCATCTTGGTCGCGCTTCTCCAAATATACCGGGCTCATGCCCTTCAGCAGTCCCCCTGGAGGGGCGGCGGGTTCGGCATGTTCGCTTCCATCGACGCGCCCAGCAATCGCTTTGTGCGCTGTTATCTCCTCACAGCTTCCGGCGAGATTCCGGCGGCCCTGCCGCCCGAGGCCAATCCGCTGGTGGCCAAACTGCAAGTCGTTCCGGCCCCCAAAGGGCTGGCGCGTCTGGCCGCCTTGTTGGCGCAGAATCCGGCTTGGATCGAGAAACAGATCGAAGCGGCCAGGCAGCAGGGAAGCCTCTCGGGAGAGGACGTGAACCTCGAGGCGATCAGGCTCGAGGTTTGCTCCCAGTCCTTTGACGCCTCCGACCTCAAGTTTGAGATCCGCCGGTTGGCCCAGGCTGAATTCCATCGCAAATGAAACCTGCAAGCGCTCAAGTCCAATCTGTCAGGGAGTTCCTGGACGATTTCCTGAGCCGGGATGTCCTGGATATCGTCACCAAGCTCACGGTGATCATGCTGATCATCCATCTGACGGAAATCCGAGCCACCATCATCATTCTGTGCGGTGTCGCCGTTTTGTTTCCGAAAGTCGGCCGCAGCACCTATTTCTGGCTGCTGGTATTCGTCAGTCTGGCAACAGCCATTTTCATCAACTGGCACCTGATGGACAACCATATCTACTTGATTGCCTACTGGTGCCTTACCCTCAGCCTGGTGACCGCCGGGCCGGGTGCCGGCCGCGTGCTTCACGTCAACGCCCGGCTTCTGATCGGGCTTTGCTTCCTTTTCGCCACGTTCTGGAAGGCGGTCTCCCCCGACTATCTCAGCGGAGATTTCTTTCACTTCACCCTCTTGACCGATCCGAGATTAGAAAGCTTCGCCCGGCTCGTCGGCGGGGTTCCGGAACGAGCGTTCGTCGAAAACGCTCAAACGGTAAGCGAATTGTCGGGCGCGCCCGAGGGACGTGAGGCTTTCTTGCAGGGCACGCCTCTGCTTGCATGGGTGGCGCAGGTTTTGACCTGGCTCACCATCGTCATGGAGGGGCTCCTGGCGCTGGCTTTTCTCTTGCCCCTTCCCCCGTCCTTAGCTGTCTGGCGTCATGTTCTGCTGCTGCTGTTCGCTCTGGGCACCTATTCAATCGCCCCCGTGATCGGGTTCGGATGGGTGCTCATGATCATGGGTCTGGCGCAGTGTGAAGAAGAGCACAAGTGGTTGCGGCTGGCTTACATCGTGGTGTTCTTCGTCCTCATCACCTTCAGGCTGCCCTGGCCTTCCTTCTTCCTGTCCTAGATCCGACCCGGTTGTTCGCGGCCCACTTGACACGCTGGCAATATTCGACTTACTTTCATGAAATGAGAGTCTTATTGCATGAAAGGAGAGGCTAATGGCGAATCTCCAGGTGAAAGGGGTCGACGATGAGTTTTATGAGAGGCTGAAGTTCCTGGCTGCGGCGGAGAACCGCTCGGTCAGCCAGCAGGTGCTCAAGATTCTTCAGGAGTATCTGGCCAAGGAAAAGGCGCTCCGATCGGTCAAGCCGCCCGGACAGGTCTTGTTGGACCTCTTCGGTTCCTGGAAAGACGAACGAAGCGCCGATGAAATCGTAGAGGATCTGCGAAGGGCCCGCAGATCGTCGACCAGGCTCCAGGAGGGCCTCTAAGGTGTACCTGCTGGACACCGACATTCTGATCTACTCCCTCAAGGGCGATCCTCGAGTTCGCGCCCGCTTGGAGCGACACCGTTCCGATCCGCAGGCCGTGTCGGTCATCTCTGTGATGGAGCTTTACTACGGTGCCTACAAATCTGAACGGACTCTGAGCAACTTGGCCAAGGTCCGCCAAATCGAGAAGACGTTTCCGGTCCTGCCCTTGGCAAGCGAATCGGCCGAGACCTTTGGCAGCTTAAAGAACAGCTTAGAATCAGACGGGACCCGCCTGGAGGACTTCGACTTGGCAATCGCCGCCACAGCTCTCGCCCACAACCTCACTCTGGTATCCAACAACATCAGGCACTTCGACAGGATTGACGGCCTGCGACTCGAAAGCTGGGCTGACTAGGAGGCCGAAGTGGATCTGCGGCAGTTGGAGATGTTTAAGGCGATTGTGGATACCGGTTCGTTCACCAAGGCCGGGGAGAAGCTGTTCGTATCGCAGAGCGCCGTCAGCCGGCAGATCAAGCTGTTGGAGGAGGAGTTGGGGGAGCCGGTTTTCGAGAGGATGCCCAAGAGGGTGCATCTGACCGAAGCCGGGAAACTGGTGCTGCAGTACTGCAACCGGGTCTTTAACGAGATCGGGTTGCTGAAGGCCGAAGTTTCAGATCTGAGCGAGTTGCGGCGGGGGACGGTCCGGCTGGGGGGAGGCATGTCGGTCTGCACCTATCTTTATCCGACGCTGCTCAAGAAGTACCACCAGCGCTATCCCAGGGTGGACGTCAGCATCTCCACCGGGACCAACGACGAGATCCTTAAGCAAATGCGTGAGCATGAGGTCGATCTGGCGCTGCTCAGTTTGCCCTTTCACGACCCCGACCTGGAGGTGGGGACGGCGGTGCGGGAGGAGATGCTGCTGATCATGCCCCAGGATCACGAGCTGGCCGGCCGCAATGGACCGGTTCCATTCGCAGCCTTGCCCGACTATCCCTTCATTCACTTCGAGCGGGGGTCCAATACCCGTCAGCTCATCGACGAGATCTTCCGCGAGCGGGAGATCTGGCCGCCCAAGACCATGGAGATCCAGAACGTCGAAATCACCAAGGCCCTGGTGGAAATCGGCTTGGGGCTGAGCCTGGTTCCCTATCCAGCCATCGCTTTGGCAGGCAAGAAGCGCAAGCTGGCCGTCAAGCGGCTGGAAGGGCCGCGCATTTACCGCGCGATGGGGTGGGTACATCTGAAGAGCGATTACATGTCCCATGCCATGCGCAACATGCTGGAGCTTTTCGAAGAGATGCGGGAGCGCTGGGAGAAGCTCGAGGCACGCTGACAACTCCCTCAACATTGCCGGCGTGGTTGGAGCGTGTACAGGATCGCCGCAAGGATGCGCCTCCCACCAGGCCTGTTTCCCCTCCGACCCTTGAGGCAGGTTGCTCTCTGGACGGCGGGCGGCTCTTCACCCACTCCTCCTGCAAGATCGCCAGTTGGCGGTGGGGTTGGTGTGTGGAAAGGATCGTCGGCGGGTGGGAGGCGCATCCTTGCGGCGATCCCCACCGGAGTTTCGAGCGACCGCGGTGCTGACTCTTCTCTGAGCCGTCCAGGCAAAGACAAACGGCGAGCCGTACCGCATCCTCCTGCCCCATCGCCGCAGCGATGCGCCTCCCGCCCGGCCAGTACCATTGGCGGCAGCAACGGTGCTGCGGGGCGGCTGGCTGTCAATTCCTGGCGTCGACTCTCAAACCCAACTCGCGGGCCCAGGACTTGGCGGTGAGGACTTCGGTGGCGTCGGGACGGCGGGTCAGTTCGGGTTGGCGTTTGGGATCGACGGCCCCCGCCGGATAGTACTGCGCCATCACGTTGACGTAGCTGCCGGGCCCCAACTCGTCGGCGATCCACTCCAGGATGCGGCGGGTTTCTTGCAGGCCTCCGGGCATGATGAGGTGGCGGATCAGCACTCCGCCCTGGGCCAGTCCGTCCTGGCCGATGCGCAGCGGACCCACCTGCTCATGCATGGCCTTGATGGCGGCGCGTGCGGCAGAGGGATAGTCGGCGGCCTTCATGTAGCGCTTGGACGACTCCTCTCTCCAGAACTTGAAGTCGGGCATGTAGACATCGACCAGCCCGTCCATCAGTTCGATGCTGGAAAGAGCGTCGTAAGCGCTGGTGTTGTAGACCACGGGCAGTTTCAGTCCGCGGGGGACGGCTTCGGCCAACCCCTCCACAACTTGCGGAGCCACGTGCTCGGGCGTCACGAAGTTGATGTTGTGGCAGCCCCGGTCTTGCAGGTCGAGCATGAGTCCGGCCAGCTTGCGGGGCGTCAGGCCCTTGGGTGCGCGGGCGGGCGGGATGGCCTGGCTGATGTCGTAATTCTGGCAGAAGACGCAGCGCAGGTTGCAGTGGGAAAAGAAGATCGTCCCCGAGCCTCTCCGGCCCCGCAGCACGTCCTCTTCGCCGAAGTGGGGGAAGGCGCTGCTGACCACCGCGTGGCGTCCGGTCTTGCAGGCCGCCCACTTGTCCTCCAGCCGGTCCACCCGGCAGTCGCGCGGACAAGCCCGGCACTCGCGCAACTCCTGCAAGGCCTTCTCCACCCGCTGGCTCCACTGCCCGTCGGAAAGCGACAAATAGCGCGGACGAAACATGAGGCGCCCAGAATATCACGCCCCTATCCGGTACTGACGCGCTGCGCTTACTCCGAGCGTAGGGCGTGGGCGGGATCGACGCGGGCGGCGCGGCGGGCGGGGAGGTAGCAGGCCAGCAGGGCCACTGCGGCCAGCAGCAGGGGAACGGTCAGGTAGGTCAGCGGATCGAAAGGGCTGATCTGGAAGAGCAGGCTGCTGATCAGGCGCGCCAGCCCCAGGGCCAGCAGCAGGCCGGCTGCCAGTCCCGACAGGGTTGTGGCCAAGCCCTGGCGCAGCACCATGCCCAGGATGTCGCGCCTGGCGGCTCCCAGCGCCATGCGCGTTCCCAGTTCGCGGCGCCGCGAACCCACCCAGTAGGAGATGACGCCGTAGAGTCCGATAATGGCCAAAAGGGTGGCCACGGCCGAGAAGCTTCCCAACAGCCAGGCCCGGAAGCGGGGAGTCGCCACCGAGATCAGGTCGATGCTGTCGGCCAAGGAAGAAACGCCGAAAAAGGGGCGCTGGGCGTCGATCTCCCACAAGGCTGCACGCACCGAAGGAGCCAAGGCCTGGGGATCGCCTGAAGCAGGCCTCACCAGGATGTTCATGTAGCTCCAGGGATTCTGGCGGTAGGCCAGGTAGACCTCAGGCTGAGCCGAGGACTCCAATCCCAGCGGACGCGTATTGCCCACGACGCCCACCACCTGCAAAGGCGTGTAGCGTCCGCTGAATCCCTTCATGCGGATCTCGGCGCCAAGGGCGCGTGACTCGGCTGCCGACTCGGCGCCGGGAAAAAGCCGCTGGGCTGCTTCGCGGTTGAGCACGGCCACGGCGGAAGCGCCGGCAGCGTCCGAGGAGTGGAAGGTGCGTCCCGCCAGAAGCTCGATACCCAGGGTGCGGAAGTAGTCCTCGGTCACCACCCTCTGAGAC
The DNA here is from genome assembly GCA_035471785.1 of Acidobacteriota bacterium. NCBI lineage: Bacteria > Pseudomonadati > Acidobacteriota > Acidobacteriota bacterium. The sequence continues at coordinate 110 of DATIPQ010000114.1, read as the reverse complement.
AACGTCTGGCCCTCTTCCTCCTCGGACTGTCCCGGGCGCAGGACGCTGACCCCGATTCCCTGCCCGCGGGTGGGAGGGAAGTTGGCGGCGGCCACCGATGCCACTCCGGG
>DATIPQ010000113.1 GCA_035471785.1 Acidobacteriota bacterium | reverse complement strand
GCATAGCGAGCAGCCTCATACCGCCGAGAGCAATTAGGCCTTCACCGCGGTCGCTGAAGCTTGATTCGTGTGTGAACTTGTTGGTCACCCGGCAGCACCACTGCTGCCGGTCATAAATTCTGGGCCAGGGCCGCCGTTTTTTGTCCCTTCATGGGCCGTCTGAAAGAGACAGATTCGCCAGCCCAGCGACTGTGTTGGAAGTCAAGTCCGGGCTCGCTGAAGGCGAGCGATTCGCCAGCCCAGGGTCAGCCGCGGCGAGCGCCAGCGAGACGGCGGCGCCACCCTGGGTTTCGGAAGGCAAAGGTGCAAACGCTGAAAGCGTGGGATAACGCCACAGGGTGGCTCAAAACTTCTGACGCGCTGCACTGGTCCAAGCTAGCCAATCGCCGCTACTAGGATGCGCCTCCCGCGCAGCCGGCCAGCTAGGGTCCCGATCTGAGTTCCACGTCGACCAGAATGGGGTCGTGGTCTGAGAGGGGCTCTTTGCGGGAGTGGACTTCGGAGACCACGCGGGGGCGATGGCCGTGATTGGCGGGCTGCAAGCCGCGTCCTGCGAACCAGTCCAGTTTGAGCGAACAATTGCCGCCCACCCGCTGCACGGCCCACTCGATGAACCAGAAGCACCATCCCGGAACCCAGTCGGCCATGTTGGTGTTGACGGCGATATCGTCGATGTCGTAGTGGAGGGTGCATCCGCCCGGCTCGTTGAGGTCTTTGTAGCGGTAGCCGCGCTCTTCCAGTTCGCCGAAGAGGCGGCGTTCGAACCAGCGGTCGGGGTGGGGATAATGGTTTTCCACCACGTTGCGCACCCCCATGAGGACGCGCCGGGCGTAGCCCATGATGGAGTAGGCGGCGCGGGCGGCGTTGAAGGTGGTGGTGTTCCAGTCGCCGCCGATCAGCACCGGCAGGGGCTCCAGCCGGTCCAGGTGGTCGAGCACCAGCTTCATCTGGCGGTGGCGGTGGCGCTGGGAGGAATGGGCGTCCAGGTGCAGCGAGACGGCGTGAAAGTCCCCCTGGGGATGCTCCACTGTAGCCACCGCCGCCTGCTGGTACCCCAGGCGTTTTTCCTTGCCCCGCATCTTGTCCTTGCCGTTGGGAAGGGAAATGGAATGGGCGTTGCGGATGGGATAGCGCGAGAAAAGGGCGTTGCCGTGCAGAGACAGGGTGTTCTCGCCCTCCACGTGGTATTCCAGACCGCTGCCTTTCACAAGACTGATGTAGCAGGGCACAAAGACATAGTTGAGGCCCAGATGGCGGGCCAGCTCTCCCGCTACTTCGCGGTTCTCCGAGCGGGCCATTCCGTGGTCGAGTTCGGTGAGGAAAAAGAGGTCGCTGGCGGAGATCTGAGGATGCTGGCTGAGGACTTCCAGGATGCCCTCGAAGCAGTTGCCGCGCTCGATGTTCCAGGCCGTGGCGCGCACCCGGTCGGTCCGCTCGCAGGCGTCTCCGTCCGAGAAGTCTTCCTGCACTACCGTGTCCATCACCCGGCGCACTTCGTCTTCGATTTCCTTCCACAAGGAAGAGCGCTCCAGGGCCCGGCTGGAGTTGAAACGGCTCAAGCTCTCGAAGTGACGAGTCAGGTCGTGACGCAGCCCCGAGGGCGGCGCCGGCTGGGACAGCTTATCCATGCTCTTACTGTTTAACATACCCGCCAAGGAATAAGCGGGCTGTCTCATGCCGCCAGGCGGGCGCTCAGTTGAAAACGTCGAAAAGCCGGCTGAACTTGATCAGCAGGCTGCGGTCGGGGGATTGACCCCTGAAAGAATCGAAACCCCGTACGTCGTTGTAGACGATGAACAGGCCGGTGTTGGCCGCCTGCAGCCAGGAAAAGCGCAGGTTGGTCGACCACACGTCGGCGACGTTATTGTACTGGATCAGCGACTGCAGATGCAGGCGCGGCGTGAAAGAATAAGAAACGCGCAGGCGTGCCAGGTTGGTGACGAAGTCGCCCTGGGGCAGTTCGATGTCGTTGCGGCTCCAGCTCAGGTCGGTGATGAAGCGCTCTCCCAGACGCATCCGCATTCCCGGCTCGAGGTTGACCCGGTCGCCGCTGAAGAATCCCCCGATCACGGCCCTCATGTCGAAGCTCAACCAGGCTCCCCGGTTGGAATTGGCCACCAGTTGCACTTCGCTGTTGTCGTAAGTCCCCGGCGGGACGATCACGCCATCGCTGATCTCGAAGGGCTCTTTGACTCCTTCGCGGGTGACGTTGACCCCGGTGTGGAATTCGGCCCCGTTCTTCCACTCGAGGTGGTTGTCGATGTGGAGGAATCCGGTCTCCTGAAAGCCTTCGAAATCCCAGAACCCTTCCCAGGAAACATGCGGACGCACTTCGTGCAGTCCCCATTTGTTTCCCTTGACCCGGTGGGTGTGAAAGACCAGGAAGGAAGGGCTGCGGAATCCTCCCCGGCGCAGGAATCCCACCTCGGGATTGAAATTTTCGGCCACCTCGTTGTAGTCGAAGCTCAAACGCCAGGCCTGAGACTCGTAGCTGGTGCCCAGGTGGAAGGCGTGGTCGTCTCCCGTCAGGTCGGGATCGAAGGTCTTGGCGAAGAAACCCGACACCGAGCCGTACTCGCCGATGCCCCATCTCCCGTCGAATCCCAGCGTGCGGTTGTAGTCGTCGGCGGGCGCCAGATCGCCCGTCCCCTGTCGGTTGACGAAGATGGCGCCGAGCGAGGAGCGGTTGGGCAGTTCGCGGCTGATGCGGGCCACCGTGAAGTTGTTGGCCTGGGTCAGCCCGCCCACCTCTTCGGTCTGCATGTTGAGGAAGCCGATATTGGTGCCGCGCACCTTTCCGGTCAGGCGCGCGCCGCCCACGATGGGTACTTCCCGGCCCTGGGCCAAGCCGATGCGGCGGCTGAAGAAAAGCTCGGTGTTGCCGGGATCGCCCACCGCGAAGAGTCCGGCGTTTTCCAGGAAAAAGGGACGCTTTTCAGGAAAGAAAAGGCTGAAGCGGTTGAGATTGATCTGCTGCTCGTCGACCTCCACCTGGGCGAAGTCGGTGTTGTAGGTGAGGTCGAGGGTCAGGGCGGGAGTGATGGAGTACTTGGCGTCGGCTCCGGCGTCGCCCAGCCGCAGCGTTTCCTGATCTCCCGTCTTGCGCATCTCTCCCAGCACGTAGGGGATGACCTTCAGGTTGCGCTGGCTGGGAATGCGCAGATCGGTCAACGCTCCCGCGTCGGAAAGCCGGAAGAGATCGTGCTGGCGGGAAAGCGGCGACCAATAGGCGGTTTCGTTGCGGCGCCGGATGTTGCGCTGAAAATTGAGTCCCCAGCTCTGGTCCTGCAGAGAGGGATAGCGCAGGGTGGTGAAGGGGATGGCGAATTCGGCGCTCCAGCCCTCGGGTCCCATCTTGGTGCGCACCACCCAGGCTCCGTCCCAGTTGAGGTTGAAGCCGCCCCCCGAGGCGCTGCCTCCGCTGCCTTCCCGGCTGACCTGGCCGTCGTATTCGATGCCGGCAGGATTGGTCCCGAAGACGAATCCATTCTGCCCGTCCCGGTAGGTATCGAAGATGATCTGAAAGCTGTCGGTCTCCCTCAGCGAGGCGTCACGCCGGCTGTCGGAGACCACGATGGTGGCGGGGTCGTCGTCGAAGCACATAACGCCCACGAAGAGGGTCTGGTCGGTGTAAGCCACCTTGACCATGGTCCGCTGCGAGGAGGGCGCGCCCTCCTCGGGCGTGGTCTGGAAGAACTCGCTGGCGGCCGGCTCGATGGCTTGCCAGAATTCCTCCGCCAATACCTCGCCGTCCAATTGAGGTCGGTCGTCCACCCGCACGGCTTCCAGCGCCGGCCGGGGACGCAACATGGGATCCTCGCCGGCCATCAAGCCCGCAGAGAGGGACACAATTACCGATAAAAAAGCCGATGCGAAACAGAAGCCGCTCATCCCCACACTTGTCTTCCTTACGTCCTGAACGAGTCCAGCCGAACCCCTATTCTGGTCCAAAAGCGCCTCCGCGTCCAGCCTTAGAAGCAATGCATTATGTCTATGGCATGGAAAAGATTGATCTCTCTCCGTCCTGTGAAATCAGACGCCCTTCATTGGGGTTTCTTTGTGAAACGGCCAGCCGGCTTTCCCCGGTTTTGCCTTCACCGGTGATCCTTGGCCTGGTGGGAGGCGCATCCTTGCGGCGATCCCCACCAGAGCGACCGGAAGCCTGCTGAGAAGACTCCGTTATGGAACGGTCAGCCGGCTTCTCCGGCCAGCCCTCTTGCGGCATCGCCTCCATCGCCGCAGGGATGCGCCTCCCACCAGGCGTGTCTCCTATCGGTTCCTTGGGGCAAGCTCTCTGGGAGGAGGGTGGCCCTTTCCCGGGGTCCGGGACTTGCTTCGGCCTTTTGCCTGCCGGGGCCAATCGGCTATTATCGGCCTCATGCGATTGGGACTGACTTTCGGATACCAGCACCGCGATCCCGGTCAACTCATCGAGATGGCCAAAGGAGCCGAGATGCTCGGCTATGACTCCATCTGGACCAGCGAAGCCTACGGCTATGACGCCGTCACGCCGCTGACCTGGATGGCGGCCCACACCAAGCGCATCAAGGTGGGGACGGCCATCATGCAGATGCCGGCCCGCACCCCGGCCAACACGGCCATGACGGCCATGACGCTGGACTTTCTCAGCGGCGGACGCTTTCTGCTGGGACTGGGAGTGTCGGGTCCTCAGGTGGTGGAGGGGTGGCACGGCGTCCCCTTCGGCAAGCCGCTGGGCCGCAGCCGCGAGTACGTCTCCATCGTGCGCAAGATGCTGGCCCGCGAGGAGCCGGTCACCCACCAGGGCGAGCACTATCAGATCCCTGTCCAGAAGGGCACCGGACTGGGCAAGCCGCTGCGCCTGATCAACGAGCCGCTGCGCCCTCGCATCCCCATCTACCTGGCCGCCCTGGGACCCAAGAACACGGCCCTGACGGCCGAGATCGCCGACGGCTGGCTGCCCATCTTCTTTTCCCCCAAGCGCATGGATTACTTCGGCCCCCTGCTGGAGGAGGGCCTGTCGCGAGCCGAGGGCAAGAGCCTGGACGACTTGGACGTCGCGCCCACCGTCCACGTGGTGGCGGGAGACGACGTCGACGCCTGCCGGCTGCAAGTGAAAAAGAACCTGGCCCTCTACGCGGGAGGCATGGGCGCCAAGGGCAAAAACTTCTACAACGACCTGATCAGCCGCTACGGCTACGAGGAGGAGGCAGCCGCCATCCAGGATCTCTATCTGGACGGCAAGAAGAGCGAGGCCGCCATGGCCGTCCCCGACGAGCTGGTGGATGAAGTGGCCCTGTGCGGTCCCGCCGAGCGCCTGGCCGATCTGCTGGCGATGTGGAAGGACTCTCCCGTCGGAACCCTCATCGTAGCCCCCAACGACATCCAATCAGCCCAGGTCATGGCTTCCCTGGCTCGTTCCTGACGGGACGGATTTGCTCGGTGGCGGGCAGGTAGGTTTGGGCGGTTTCGATGAAGCGCCGGCATTCGCGTTCGGCCCAGGACTCGTCCTCTTCCAGCTCGCGGGCCATCATGCGCGCCACCTGAGGTGCGCAGGCGATGGCGGCGTTGGCGTCGAGCAGCAGGGACCGCGTGCGCCGCGAGAGCACGTCCTCTACCCGGCAGGCCATCTCTTCACGCACGGCCCACAGCACCTCGGCGCGGCAATAAGGAAGGTTCTCGTGCAGAGAACGCCCCAACGACTCGTCGGCCGCGATGAGTTCCTCCAGGTATTGGGCGTCCGATCCGTAGCTGGCAAAACGTCCGCCGCTGCCGGGATCCTCCCGGTGTCCGTGCAGGCGCAGATGCTTGGTGGCCGAAGGGACGGCCGGCAATCCTCCCGCTTGGGCGGCGCGGTCGATGGTGTCTTGAGCCATCTTGCGGTAGGTGGTCCACTTGCCTCCCGTGACGGTGACCAGTCCCGAGTCTGATACCAGCAGCGTGTGGTCGCGGGAAAGCGACTTGGTGGCCTCCTGGCTGTCGCCCTTGACCAGCGGACGCAGGCCCGTGAACATGCTCAGGATGTCTTCGCGCTGAGGGTCCCTGGTCAGGTACTGGGCGGCGTGGGCCAGCATATACTCGACCTCTTCCTGCAAGGGCCAGGGATCGAGGGGTTTCTCCTGGGTGGAAATGTCGGTCGTCCCCACCAGGGTGCGCCCCCTCCAGGGAATGACGAAGAGTACTCGTCCGTCCCGAGTCTTGGGAATCAGCAGGGCGGCCTCGGAAGGAAGAAAAGAGCGGTCCAGCACCAGGTGAGAGCCGCGGCTGGCCGCCACGATCTCTTCAGCCTGGGGATTGTCGGACCGGCGGATGGCGTCGCAGAAGACCCCAGTGGCGTTGACCACCACCTTGCCACTCAGTTCCATGCTCCCGCCGCCCAGCCGGTCTTCAGCCGCCACTCCGCTGATTTTGCTGCCGCTCTTGAGCAGGCCGGTCACGGGGGCGTAGTTGAGCAGCGTGGCTCCCTGGTCGGCGGCGGTGCGGGCCAATGCCACGGCCACACGGGCATCGTCGAACTGTCCGTCGTAGTAGAGCACCCCTCCCCTCAGTCCTTTAGGCTCGAGAGTGGGCAGCAGGCGCAGCGTTTCGCTCTTTCCCAGCAACCGTGACGAACCCAGGTTGCGGCGGGCCGCCAGCCAGTCATAGATCTTCAGTCCCAGGCCGTAGTAGAAGCCTTCGTAAAAGCGATAGCGCGGGATGACCAGAGCCAGGCGGCGCACCAGATGGGAAGCGTTAGCCATCAGCCGTCCGCGCTCGCGCAGGGCGTCCCGGACCAGCGACACGTCGCCTTGCGCCAGATAGCGCACGCCCCCGTGAATGAGCTTGGTGCTGCGGCTCGAGGTGCCCTTGCAGAAATCGTCCTGCTCCAGCAGCAGCGTCCTGTAGCCGCGCGAGGCCGACTCCACCGCCGCCCCCAACCCGGTTGCGCCCCCGCCGACGATGATCACGTCCCAGGGTTCGGAGGCCGACCCGATCCGCCTCAGCATGTTGCTTCGTTTCATCGATTTACAACCTTACCATTGTCCTCCTTCGCTGACCCTGCGGAAGCACCAGGCGAATCCTCGAAGGGCCGGGCGGCATCCATTAAAGTCGACGGTCAACAATTGACCGGTCAACCAATGAATCCAAAACATGGAGAGATACGAAAATGGACCTGAAGGAAAAAGTGGAAGACCTCAACAGCATGATTCTGCAGGGGCAGATCCTGGAAGCCTTTGAAAAGCACTACCATCCCGAGGTGGTGATGATCGACAACCAGGGCTCCTATTCAGGCAAAGAAACCAACCGCAAACGCGAGCAGGAGTGGCTGAGCGGAGTAACGGCCTTCAACAACGCCGAGGTCAAGGCGGTGGCGGTGGGCGACGGAGTCACCATGGTGGAGTGGCATTTCGACTACCAGCACAAGGAGTTGGGCCACGCCAAGTATGATCAGGTGGCCGTCCAGCGCTGGAAGGACGGACAGATCATTCACGAGCGCTTCTTCGTCTTTTAAAAGACAGAAGTTAGACAAGACTTCTCAACTTTTGTATCTTTTCTGCTCAGAGCCGCGTCCTTGCTGGCTGAGAGAGGAGAGAGCAATTGTGAGAATCGCGGTGATCGGCGGTGGCGTTTCGGGCTTGACTGCCGCTTACATCCTGTCGCGCCGGCACGAAGTTACCCTCTTCGAGGCCGGCGACTACATCGGCGGCCACACCCACACCCACCGCATCGAGGACCCCGACGGGCAGCCCCTTCATATCGACAGCGGATTCATCGTCTTCAACGACCGCGCCTACCCCAACTTCAGGCGGCTGCTCGACCGCCTGGAGGTGGAATGCCAGCCCAGCGACATGAGCTTCAGCATGCGCTGCGAAGAGAGCGGATTGGAGTACCAGGGCTCCTCGCTCAACGGACTCTTCGCCCAGCGGCGCAACCTGCTGCGTCCCGACTTCCTGCGCATGGTGGCTGACATCGTGCGCTTCTACCGCCAGGGGAAGCGCATGCTCTCGGGCAACGGCAACGGCGGCCTTCACGCCAACGGCAACGGCTCCGTCCAGCGCAAGGGAGCGTCCGCGGCGGATATGACCACGGTAGGCGAGTTCCTGCGCAACCACCGCTATTCCAGCAGCTTCGTGCGCCATCACCTGCTTCCCGTCTCGGCCGCCATCTGGTCGGCCGATCCGCGCAGGGTGCGCGACATGCCTATCGAGTTCATGCTGCGCTTCTTCCACAACCACGGAATGCTCGACCTGTCCGGGCGTCCGCAATGGCGGGTGATCAAGGGGGGCTCGCAGCGTTATGTCGAAAAGATGATCAGGCCCTTCAGCCGAGGCATACGACTCAACTCTCCGGTGGTGGGGGTCCGCCGCCTTGCCCGCGGAGTGGAGGTGAAGACGCCCGATCAGGAGTGGGAGTATTTCGATCAGGTGGTGATCGGAGCCCACAGCGATCAGGCCTTGGCCATGCTGCGGGACGCCGACCGCGCCGAGCGTGAGATCCTGGGCTCGATCGCCTACCAGCCCAATCAGGCCGTCCTTCACACCGATCGAGCTCTGCTGCCCCGCCGCCGCCGGGCCTGGGCCAGTTGGAACTACCACCTGATGCCCCGTCAGGAGCAATCCGTGGCCCTCACCTACCACATGAACCGCTTGCAGACTCTGGCAGCCAAGCGTCAGTATTGTGTCACGCTCAACCGAGGAGATATCGACTCTGCCCGCATCCTTCGGCGCCTGGTCTACCAACATCCTGTCTACACGCCGCAGGCCCTGCGGGCCCAAAGCCGCCACGCCGACATCAGCGGACGCCGCCGCACTCATTACTGCGGGGCTTATTGGGGTTACGGCTTTCACGAAGACGGAGTCAACAGTGCGCTGCGGGTGTGCCGGGCCTTCGGGATGGAGCTGTGAAGATGAAGAGCTGCCTTTATTGGGGACGCGTCCGCCATCGGCGCTTTGCGCCGGTCGGTCACCGCTTCGCCTACCCGCTCTTCATGGTCTACCTCGATCTGGAAGAGTTGCCCTCGGTCTTTCGGGGACGCTGGCTGTGGACGGCCGACCCGCGCCGCCGTCTTCCGGCAGCGGCCCGTTTCCGCCGCCGCGACCACTTGCAGGGCAAGTCTCAGGACCTTTCCCTGGCCGTGCGCCGATTGGTGGAGGAGAAGACGGGCCGCAGGCCTCAAGGTCCGGTGCGGCTGCTCACCCACTTGCGCTACTTCGGATACTGCTTCAATCCGGTCAGCTTCTTCTTCTGCTTCAACCGCGACGAGAGCCTCCACAGCATCGTGGCCGAGATCGACAACACTCCCTGGGGAGAGCGTCACCATTACGTGCTCTGCGACGGTCTCAACTGCCTCGATCAAGGGCGGGATTGGAGGCTCTACGGCCTATCCAAGGAGTTCCATGTCTCGCCCTTCATGGACATGGATCTGGACTATCGCTGGCGATTCTCCCTACCCGGCCAGGACCTGCTGGTGCACATGGAGAACTACCGTCGGGGAAGCCGATTTTTCGACGCTACTCTGCGTCTGCGGCGGCGTCCCATCACCACCCTCGGCCTGGCGCTCTCTCTCCTGCGCTTCCCCCTGATGACGGGACGCGTGATGGGTGCCATCTACTGGCAGGCCCTGCGCCTGTGGCTGAAGAGAGCGCCCTTTTTCACTCACCCCGAAAAACGGAACCCTATCGAGTCATGAGTCAGATTGCAGCCGATTGGAAAACCGCCTCGCGTCCAGCCAGCCGGCCTTCGGGTCTGCAGCGCCTGGCCCGCCGCATCCTGATCTCGCGCCTGAGCCAGTTGCGCCACGGCCGTGTGGTGCTGAGCGACGCCCAGGGCCAATGGACCTTCGGAGCCGAAAAGGCCCGGCTTTGCGCCCGGGTTGAGGTCGTCGACCCGGCCTTCTATCCCTCTTTGCTGGGAGGCTCGGTGGGGGCGGGAGAGTCTTACATGAGAGGAGAGTGGAAGGCCGACGACCTGACCCGGCTGATGCGCATCATGCTTCTCAACCGGGGCTTTCAGGCCTCGCTGGAAAGCGGCTGGGCTGGCGTGCTCGCGCCCCTGCGTGCGCCCTTCCATTGGCTGCACAAGAACACCCGGAGGGGAAGCCGCCGCAATATCGCCGCCCACTACGACCTGGGCAACGAGTTCTTCAAACTCTTCCTGAGTTCGGACATGATGTACTCCTGCGCCCTCTACCAGGGGGCTGAGGAGGACTCGCTGGAGGAGGCCTCGCGGCGCAAGCTGGAGACCATCTGCCGCAAGCTTGAGCTCCAGCGCGGCGATCACCTCCTCGAGATCGGGACGGGCTGGGGCGGCATGGCCGTTTACGCCGCCTCCCGCTACGGGTGCAGGGTCACCACTACCACCATCTCGCGCCGCCAGTACCAGGCCGCCCTGGAGCGGGTGAAAGAGGCCGGGCTGCAAGACCGCGTCCGTGTCTTGCTGGAGGACTACCGCAATCTTGGCGGACGTTTCGACAAGCTGGTCTCCATCGAAATGATCGAGGCCGTGGGTCATCACTACTTCGACACCTACTTCCGCAAGTGCTCCCAGCTTCTCAAACCGCAGGGAATGATGCTGCTGCAGGCCATCACCATCTCCGACGCATTCTTCGAGCAGGCCCGGCGCAACGTCGACTTCATCAAGCGCTACATCTTTCCCGGATCATGCCTTCCATCGGTCGCTTCCATCTGCCGGTCTCTGGCCAGGATGACCGATCTGAAGCTGTTTCATCTCGACGACATCACCCCCCATTACGCCCGCACCCTGCGCGACTGGAGGGAGCGCTTTTCCGACAACCTGGAGGCGGTGCGGAAGCTGGGATTCTCGGAGGATTTCATCCGCATGTGGGAGTTCTATCTTTGCTACTGCGAGGGAGGGTTCGCCGAGCGCTATATCGGAGACGTGCAGATGCTGCTGGCCAAGCCCCATTGCCGCCGCAGGCCTCTCCTCGACAACGCTCTCCCGGGAACGTAAGTAGGGTGAATCGGCATGGGCACAATCGCCAATTTCATCGGTTTCCAGGCGGGCTGGTTCGCCTGCGTGCTGGGAGCGGCCTACGGCTACCTGTGGCTGGGGCCGCTGGCGGTGGCGGGACTGGCTGTCTTCAACCTGAAGGGCCTGCCACCCGCTTGCCGAAAGCGGGAACTACGCTTGCTGGCGTCGGTCTCGCTGCTGGGACTGGTTCTGGACAGCCTGCTGGCATTGTCCGGTGTCTTCACCTTTCTCGACCGGCAGTTTCCGCCCTGGCTGTCGCGGCCCTGGATGGTGGCATTGTGGGCCAATTTCGCACTGACCCTGCGCGCCTCCATGCAGTGGCTGCAGGAACGTTATGTGTTGGGAGGACTGTTGGGTATGGTGTCAGGACCGCTGGCTTACTGGGCGGGAGCCCGCTTGGGGGCAGTCGAACTGCATGGGGTCTACAGCCTGCTCATGTTGGCCGCGGCCTGGTCTGCCACTGTACCCTTCTTGCTCTGGTTGAGCGCCGTGCCGCAGTCGAGGCCGGGGGAGGAGAAGTGAGATGTTGAGTTGGACGCTGATGCTTCAGGGCTGGGGCGTAATCGCTCTGGCGATGCTGGCTCTGTGGATCTGGCAGCGCCGCAGCGGTGACGCCGGAATCGTCGACGTGGGATGGACCTTTGCCTTGGGCTTCCTGGCCGTTTTCTATGCCAGCTTGGGCTCGGGAGATCCCCAGCGCCGCCTCTTGCTGGGGCTGCTGGTGGGAGCGTGGTCGCTGCGCCTGGGACTCTACCTGCTTTTCGACCGCGTTCTTTCAGGCCAGGAAGACGGCCGCTACCAGCAGATCCGCGAGAATTGGGGCGACAAAGTTCAGCCCTTCTTCCTGGTCTTCTTTCAGGCTCAGGGAGCGCTGGCCGTCTTGTTGGCGCTTCCCTTCGCCGTGGTTGCCGTAAACCCCGATCCGCTCTCCCTGTGGGACGGTTTGGCGGTTGTGGTGATGGCGGCTTCCATCGGCGGCGAGACGCTGGCGGACCGCCAGTTGGCCCGCTGGAGACGCGATCCCTCCACGCGCGGACGCACCTGCCGCCAAGGGCTGTGGCGCTACTCCCGCCATCCCAACTACTTCTTCGAATGGCTGCACTGGTGGGCCTACCCGCTGATGGCGGCCGGTCAAGCCTACTTTTGGGTGACCTTGCTTTCTCCCTTGCTGATGCTCTTCTTCATCCTCAAGGTAACCGGCATTCCGCCCACCGAAGAGCGCGCCCTCAAGAGCCGGGGAGAGGATTACCGCCGCTACCAGCGCACCACCAGCGCCTTTGTCCCCTGGTTCCCCAAGGAAGAGGCGGCGCAAGACACCGGAAAGGAACCGTCGTGAGTCTTCTTGCCACCGCCATCGACTGGGCCGAACGGGGACGCATCCCCGACCCCCTCATCCGAGCCGGCATCCGCAGGCTGCTCAAAGCCCGCACTTCTCAGATTCCGCGCGACTGCGCCCGGCGACGACAGGCGCTGGAAGAATTCATTGAGGCCAACGAAGAGAGGCAAATCGCCCTCCACACCGACAAGGCCAATGAGCAGCACTACGAGGTGCCGGCCCACTTCTATCGCCTGGTGCTGGGAGAGCACCTCAAGTACAGCGGATGCTATTGGCCCGCCCCGGACTCGAGCCTGAACGAAGCCGAGGCCGCCATGCTGGAGATGACCTGCCGCAGGGCCGGGCTGGCCGACGGACAGGACATCCTGGAGCTGGGTTGCGGCTGGGGTTCGCTGTCGCTGTGGATGGCCGCCCGCTTCCCCGGCTCCTCGGTGACGGCGGTCTCCAACAGCGCCACTCAGAAAAGCTATATCGAAGAACAGGCTGGGCAAAGGGCGATATCCAACCTCGAGGTCGTCACCGCCGACGTCAACGACTTTTCGCCTTCAGGACGCTTCGACCGCGTGGTCTCGGTGGAGATGTTCGAGCACCTGCACAACCACCGGCGCCTCATGAGGCGCATCGCCGGCTGGCTGAAGCCGCAAGGACAGCTCTTCGTCCACATCTTCTGCCATCGCAACTTCGCCTATCCTTACCTGACCGAGGGCGAAGGCAACTGGATGGGACGTCACTTCTTCACCGGTGGAATCATGCCTTCAGACGACCTGCTGCTCTACTACCAGGACGATCTGCATCTGCTGCGCCACTGGAGAGTGGCGGGGACCCACTACGGACGCACGGCTCGGGCCTGGCTGCGTAACCTCGACCGCTCCCGCGGGCAGGTGCTGCAACTCTTTGAACAGACCTACGGAGAAGAAGAAGCCTGGCGGCGCCTGCAGCGGTGGAGGATCTTTTTTATGTCCTGCGAAGAGCTTTTCAACTATCGAAAGGGTCAGGAATGGTGGGTATCCCACTATCTTTTCGCCAGAAAACCTTCAAACGGCGCCCCCGGACTGTAAAATTTACAGTCTGATCGGATCTCGATCCAGTAGCTTCTTCAGCCTCTAAACACTAGGCTCGGCCACCAGTTTTGTATCAGATGGCTTACATCTCCTTGTATTTCGTGGCTTTTTGACAATTGGGAGGCTTCCTGCCCGACTTCTGGCATGGGCTTTGCTGAACAGCAGGGTGCGAAGGAAGGTAGGGACGGATGGTAGTTCTGAACAGGGCGTTAAAGGGGCATCTCTCATTTGGGCCTGGGGCGGCCGGCTCTTGCTGGAATGAGCGGGTCAGCCGTCACCTGCCCCAGGTGCGCTTGATCGCCCGCTCCGTGGCCGTCCGCTACCGTCCCGACCTTGAACCGGACGAACTCGTCAGCGCCGGCTTCCTGGGCCTGGTCGACGCCCTGGAAAAGTTCGACCAGAGCAAGGGGATCCAGTTCAAGACCTACGCCGAGTTCCGCATACGGGGCGCCATTCTCGACCGATTGCGCAAGTTGGATCCGCTTCCCAAGTGGCTGCGCCAGAAGGGCAAGGAGATCGAACGAACCCGCCGTCGCCTGGAGCAGCTCCGGGGCCGGACCGTGAGGCAGGAGGAAGTTGCGGGCGAGATGGGGATGGATGTGTCCGAGTTGCAGGGCCTGGTGCAAAGGCTGGCGGCGCGCAACGTGTCCCTTTGTGATGAGGACTCCCAGTCCGACGACGACAGCGTCAGCGAGAGTCAACTGGTCAGCAGCCGGCCCACGCCTTTTCACGAGTGCTATGCAGGTCAGGTGAGGGAGATCCTCGAGCGCGAGATCTCAAAGCTTCCGGAGCGGGAGCAATTGGTTCTTTCTTTGCGCTATCACGACGAGTTGTCGATGAGAGAGATCGGCGATATTTTGGGGCTCCACCAGTCGCGCATCTCGCAGCTTCACAACAAGGCTCTGCGCAAGATGCGTGAACTTTTGCCCAAATCCTTGAGTTCGGCGACTTTTCCCGCGGCGACGGCCTAGAATGATTTTTCTGGAAAGGGGTATCCCGCACGACGGGAGGGTAGGGGTAGAGAGACTTGCCGGGGCACTGCTCGGATGCCCCGGCGGGTCTTTCCTCAAGCCAGCGCCGCCACGGCCTTAGGGGCGCTATCCTTAGGACTGATTCTGTAGCGCGCCTCCACGACGGTTCCTTCTTCGTCGATGACGAACTGGCTGCGCAGGATTCCCATGAACTTGCGCCCGTACATCGACTTCTCGGCCCACACTCCATAGGCTTGGGCAATGGAATGGTCGTCATCGACCAGCAGCCTGAAGGGAAGGTCGTACTTGTCCCTGAATTTGGCGTGAGAGGATTGCGAGTCGGGACTGACCCCCAGCACCACTGCGTTTTTCTCTTCGATTTCAGGGTAGGCATCGCGCAGTGCGCAGGCCTGTTTGGTGCATCCCGAGGTGTTGTCGCGCGGATAGAAGTAAAGCACCACGCGTTTTCCCCGCAGGTCGGACAGGCTCAGTTCCCGGCCCTCATCGGTGGTGGCCTTGAAGTCAGGGGCCTTGTCGCCTTCTTTGAGTCTCTTCTCGCTCATATTTCTCCTAGTCGCGGCTCTGGGTTTCCTCCGAGAAGACGCGGCGGGGGGCGTTCTTCACGTAGTGGTCGAACCAGTCGATCATCTCGGCTACGGCATGCAGCACCGATTCGCGGGCCCGGTAGCCATGCGATTCGTTGGGCAGCATGACCAGCCGTGCCGTGCCTCCCAGTCCGTTGAGGGCGTGGTAGAGACGCTCGGACTGGATGGGGAAGGTGCCCGAGTTGTTGTCGGCCTGGCCGTGGATGAGCAGGATGGGCTCGTCCAGCTTGTGGGCGTGCATGAAGGGAGACATCGAGAAGTAGACCTCGGGAGCTTCCCAGAAGGTGCGCCGCTCGTTCTGGAATCCGAAAGGCGTCAAGGTGCGGTTGTAGGCGCCCGAGCGGGCGATTCCGGCCCGGAAGAGGTCGGAATGAGCCAGCAGGTTGGCGGTCATGAAGGCGCCGTAGCTGTGTCCGCCGATTCCGATGCGGTCAGGATCGGCCACGCCCATCTCGACCAGCTTGTCGATGGCCGCTTCGGCATTCATCACCAACTGCTCGACGAAGGTGTCGTTGCCCTCTTCGCCCACCACGGGCATGGCCGGGCCGTCCAGCACGGCATAGCCCTGGGTCAGGAAAAAGAGGTGGCTGGGCCCGCGGAAGTTGGTGAAACGGTTGGTCGATCCCCGCACTTGACCGGCGATGTCGGGGTCGTTGTATTCACGCGGGTAGGCCCACATCACGACCGGCAGGCGGGTGCCTTGCTGGTATCCGGCGGGCAGGTAGAGGGTGCCCGAGAGTTCGATTCCGTCGGCCCGGGCGTAGGTGACGAGCTGTTTCTTGACCTGGCGCAATTGGGGGGCGGGATCGGTGAAGGCGGTGATGGCGTGGCTGCGTCCGCTCTCGAGGTTGCGCAGCAGGTAGTTGGGCGGATCGGTAGGCGTTTCCAGCCGGGTGATGATGCGCGTCCCCTGCGGGTCGAGCACTTCTGAAACCGTCTCGTAGGTTCCCGGCCCCGACTGAAAGAGGCGCTGCTTTTCCTGGCTGCGGACGTTGTAGCGGTCGAGGAAGGGACGGTCGCCCTGAGGCGAAGCGCCTCGCCCCGACAGCAGTATCCAGTCGCCCTGCTGAATGATGAGCGAGTGGCCGCTTTCGGTGGGTGCCGATACTGGATCTCCGGGATCGGCGTAGGCGTCGTAGAGTCCCCTTTCGTCCAGCTTGGTCAGGTTCCACCGGCCGTCCTGGCCGGGTTCCGCCAGCCAGGAACGGATGAACTGCTTGCGCCGGTTCATCTCGGTCACCAGCGCCGCTCCCGTTTGCGTCCAGTCCCAGCCGCGGGTGCGTTCCTCAGTCCGCAGCATCTCGCGGGGCTGATCCTGGAAGGGCGCGTCCAGCAGCATGAGCTTGTCGCGGTGCTCGGCTTCGCTGCGGGGGTTGCCTCCGTCCAGCGCCTCCCTCCAGGAGAGGGTGGCGGGCTGCGCTTCCGCCCAGCTTATGTTGCGGGGCCCGGTGGGGACGCCTCCGATGGGGACTTGATCGTGAAGGGGGAGGCGGGCCACTTCATGAACCAGTCGGCCGTCCCGGTCCCACACCTCGAAGGAGCGGGGAAAATAGTAGTGGGGCACGGAACGCGAGAAGGGAGGGGTGATGCGCTCCACCAGCAGAAAACGTCCGTCGGGAGAGATGCGAACTGAGTCGTAGAGAGCGGCTTCCCCCAGCGGCCGGCGCCTCCCGTCGGAGACGTCCACCCAGTAGAGTCGCGAGCTCACGTAGTGGGCGAAGAGTTCTTCGTCGTGGCGGTCTTCCAGCAAGTCCTGATAGGTGCGCACCTGGCTCTTGCCCTCGTCCGATTCCAGCACAACCGGGCCGGAAGGAACCTGGGGCGGCAGCGGCGGCGCACCCCTGTCCTCGGGCACGAAGCGGCACAGCAAGGAGGCCGAATCGGTGGCCCAGGTGCAGGGAAACCCCATGATGGCGTTGAGATGGGCATGGCCCAGGCGGCGGGCTTGCACCGGCGGTATGGTGGGATCTTCTTCATCCTCTTCCTGCGCCTCATCCTCGTCTCCATCGCCTTGCTCGTCTCCCCTTCTCTGACGGGCCTCGTCGCTGGGCACTTCCTGGGGGACCTCGGCGGCCCACAGTTCAATGCCTTGGCTGGTGGTGCGGGTGAAGGCGATGCGGCTGCCGTCGGGAGACCAGGAGGCGAATCCCAGGCGTCCCTGCTTGCTGTCCAGCAGAATGGGGACGCGCCCGCCCTGGGAGATGTGCTTGAAGGTCAAGCGGGTGATGAGGGGACTGCGGGCGATGATCGATCCGTTGGTGGAGGGATCGAAGCGCATTCCCGCCAGGCGCAGGATAGGACGCGACACCTCTTCGATGGAGGGCATGCTGGCGCGGTGCAGCAGCAACACCCAGCGGTGGTCAGGCGAGACGCTGACATAAGGCGTGGGCGGATGATCCAGAATGTCGACCACTTCGGCTGGCGGCATCCGGTAGTTTTCGGGGTCCTGAGCCAGTGCGGTCCCCACCGTCACACAAGCCAAAAGAACGATCAATAGCCAACTGCGCTTAGGCATCTTTTCCTCCAGGAATATCCCGCCATGGGTTTTCTCTATCGGTCCCTCAGTATACGCAAGCCGTTTTCCCCGCGCCAAGCGCCGGCCAGGCACCGGGAGCCTGCCCCCGGCAGGACCCGTTGTCCTGGTATCGAGGCCGCAGCCAGGGGCCGCTTCTGGTACAAAGAAGGCATGCTCAATCGAATGTTTTGGTTGTTGCTGGCGGCAGCGTGGATGAGTTCTCAACTCGACGCACAGACCTGGACCATCTCCCGGGTCAATGAGGGGTTTGTGCAGATGGACGGGCGCCTCGACGAATGGCAGGGCGTTGAACCGCTGCTCCTGACGCCGGGGGCTTCCGGCGTCCGAAGCGAGGGAAGTTTCGCGGAAAACGATCTCAGGGTCGAGGTGCGCGCCGTGTGGGACAAGCAGGGGCTCTACATGGCGGTGCAGTGGCAGGACGATCAATGGGACGTGCTCGACATACCCCGCCAGGAGGCGGTTTGGATCTCTCCCCAGGGACGCCGCCGCATCCGCATGGTCTTTTACGACAACCTCAACCTTGAGCTGAGCCGCAAGAATTACAATTACTACGCCTGGATTTCGCCTCGGGCCGAGGGCCGCGGACCCTTCTCATGGGCTCGCCGCATCGGCAAGGAACGGCTGGAAATGGCATCCAGCCCTCCCTTGATCTCGGTGGTGGCCGAAGAGGAAAAGGTCACGATGGAGTGGCTCTTCCGCTGGAAGGAACTGGGGCTCAAAGGCAAGAGCTACAAAGATCTGAGTTTTCGCATTCAGGTGGCTGACGGCGATCTTCCCGGAGCTCTGCCCGAGGCCAAGCTGGACGCCGTTAAGACGCTGACCCGGGCCGGACGCCTCGATTTCGTCAAGTAGGCGTCCCCGAGGAGAATCGCATGGCCCAATCCCTCTACGTGGTGGCCACCCCCCTGGGCAACCTCGAAGACTTGTCGCCGCGGGCCCGGCGCGTCCTGCAAGAGACGGATTGGATCGCCTGCGAAGACACCCGCCGCAGCGGCCGCCTCCTCGAGCATCTGGGAGTGGACCGTCAGGGGCGTCCGCTCATCAGCTACCACGAACACAACGAGGAGGAGCGCACGCCTCAACTGCTGCGGCGCTTGCAGGACGGGCAGAGCGGCGCCCTGGTTTCGGACGCCGGCACGCCTCTGCTTTCCGATCCGGGCTACCGCCTGGTGAGGGCTTGCCGTCAGGCCGGGATCGAAGTGGTTCCCATTCCCGGCCCCTCGGCGGCGGTGGCCGCCCTCTCGGTCAGCGGACTCCCCTGCGACCGTTTTCTTTTCGCCGGATTCCCTCCCCCCAAGGCTACCGCACAGCGACGCTTCTTCGAGGAACTGGCGGCTCAAGAGGTGCTGCTCATCTTCTATCTCTCTCCTCACAAGCTGGCCTCCACCTTGAAACGCATGAGAGAGGTACTGGGCGAGCGCCGAGCTTTCCTGGCGCGGGAACTGACCAAGCTGCACGAGACCCACTACCTGGGGACCCTCGGCGACATCATCGGATCGTTGCAGGCCGAGACTCCACGGGGCGAATACACGCTGCTGGTGGAAGGGGCTAGCGGCGCTGGGGAGTCGGAGCCGCATCTGGACGCCGAAGCTTACGTGGAAGGACTGCAGCGGTTGCGGGGGCTTTCCCGCGCCGACGCCGTTCGCCAGGCGGCTCAGGAATTGGGAATCCCGAGGGGCCGCCTCTATCGCAAGGTTCACCGCCGAAAAAAAAACGTCCCAAGTGATGTCTAGGCCGAACCGCCCGCTTGCTGCCGCGGAGATCCCTCGCTTTCGGGGCACCCTAAGACGTCCCGATTTCATGATCTCCCGGTCGAAAGCGCTGCATCGACTTGGCTTCGGGGGCTCCCGAAGGAACCGTCCGAAGTTCAGGCCGACCGCCGCTTCCGTATCAGCGGGGGTTCTCCTGACTCTCTGGAGCGAACTCCAGAAGCTGTTAGCGGAATCGGTCCCGCTGATAGAGGCGTCGCCTGCGGGCACTTCGTCCCTGGCGAGGCCTTAATTCCGAGCCGCAGGATAATAACTCGGTTGTAGCTTCGCTAGGTCGCGGAGATCAAAAGCGGCGAACCGCTTTTATGCGATCTTCCACTTCTCGCTTCGGGCTTCTGCCTTGGAACCAACCAATGCAATCCCAACCCGCTGCGAGTCGATGCCCGAGGCTGGCGGCTAACCCGTCCACCTCTTGGGACGGCCCACAATTTAATCTTGAAGAGGTCGTGAAGCAAGAATGAATTTTCAGGCCTTCGGCTTGCACAGGGAATGTGCAGATCGGGCGGGCTGGGTTTCGTTTCGCGGCGATGCGGCTTTACATTTCTACGGTCACAGCTTATTCACAGGATGTCGAGAGGGCTTGTGGAAATCTTTTTCACCACCCTTCCCATCAGTGTCGATGCAAAAAACAGTTTGGGCGTTTTGGTCGGTCTTAAGGCTCGGTTTGAGGCCTCCTGGCCCACTCGTAGTATGATGAGTGGCGCCATGTTCATCCTGCGGGAAGAGACCTTGGGATCGGCCTTCGGATGGCTTTTCGTCAGCCTGGCGGTCTTTCTCTGTTTGATCTGCCCGCCCTTTAGCTGGCTGATGGCTCCGCAATACCTGGGAGGCCCCCGCCGCGAGCACATCACCCGCGTAGAGTACGACCACGAGTACTTTGGAGCGATCTAGTCCCCAGGCCGCACAGGGGCTGAACCAGCGGGGATCGGGCCAGGCGCCCTCCTCGACAATGGAGTTGACATGACGATGCCTTGGGCCTTGCCTTCTACTCTACGACCCTCTTCCTTCCGCCTTCGGCTCTTGGGCCGCCTGGGGGCGGTTTTGCTGATCCTGACGGTCCTGGCGCCGCCTCTGGCCGCCCAGTTGCAGCCGCTTCCCGAGGATGAGGGTGTCAACGGCCTGGGCCTGGCCTTGCGCAAGTTGAGCGTGACCGGGTCGGTGCTTTACGTGACGGCTCATCCCGACGACGAGAACAATGCCGTCCTGGTGCGGTTGGGACGCGGGGAGGGCCTGCGGACCGGGCTCTTGACCCTGACGCGGGGGGACGGCGGCCAAAACGAGATCGGCGACGAGTTGTTTCAGGCCATCGGCGTCCTGCGCAGCGAAGAGCTGTTGGCGGTGCATCGTTTCGACGGGGCCCGCCAGTTCTTCAGCCGGGCCATCGACTTCGGCTACTCCTTCAGCGTGGAAGAGACGTTCGAGAAATGGGGCAAGGAAGAAATCCTGAGCGACATCGTACGCACCATCCGCACCTTCCGCCCCACCGTCATTCTGACCCTCAATCCGGGAGGCGAAGGCGGCGGCCAGCACCACCAGGCGTCGGCCCGGCTGGCCCTGGAGGCCTTTCAGGCGGCTGGCGATCCCGCCCGTTTTCCAGAGCAGATCTCGCAGGAAGGGCTGCGCCCCTGGCAGCCGCTGCGCTTGTTTCAGTCCAGTTTCAGGCGCCGCCTTGAGGACTTCAAAAACGGTCCGCCGCCTGTCTACACCATCGAAACCGGCCGCTATGACCGTCTGTTGGGCGAGACCTGGGTGGAGTTCGGCATCCGTGCGCGCACCCGCCACCGCTGCCAGGGTATGAACATGCTGACGCGTCCCGGCCCCTTTGCCTCTCATTACCTGCTGGCAGCTACGGCCGAGGGTCACCAGGCCGAGCCCGAGGGCGAGGATTTCTTTGAGGGAATCGAGACGGGGCTGGATGTCGTTACCGCTTATCAGCCCTCTTTAGTTGAGGCCGTGGACGGCTTGCAGGAGGCCATCGACGAGGCCGGGCAGGCCTACGCCGCTTCCGACTTCGAAAAGGTGTCGGCGGCTTTGATGAAGGCTCTTGATCGAGTCCGTCAGGCCAGCCGGGCCGCCGATCAGGAGGAGGCCCGCTTTCTCTTGCGTGAAGAGGAGCAAGATCTGCTGGAGGCGGCGGCCAAGAGCCACTTCCTCCACTTCGACGCCCTTGCCGACGTCACCCGTGACGGGACCGTGGTGCCAGGCGAGACGCTGGAAGTCGACGTTCAGTTCTATGACCGCTCGGGGTTGTTGGAGGATTTTCAGCTCAGCCTCTCGGCTCCCGCGGGGTGGCGGGTGGAGCGCATCGATGATCGCGAGGGAGCGGTCGCCTACCAGGTGACGGCGGCCGAAGACGCCGAGTTGTCCCAGCCCTACTGGTACGAGTTGGAGAGCGGCGTCGAGCGCTATGGCCTCAAGCGGGGATTCAAGGGCATGGCGCCTTTTGCTCCGCCGCCATTGCTGGCCCGCCTGCAATACCGCTCCCACGGCGTAGAGGCCTGGCTGGAGCGGCCGGTCCACTACCGCTGGTACGGCGCCGAGGCGGGGCAGGAACGCCGCATGGAGGTGAAGGTGGTTCCCGCCCTCTCCCTCTCCTTGGGCCCCAGCATCAGCATCACTCCGCTGGGATCGGGGCAGGTGCAGGAAATCGAGGCCACGCTGCAGAACAACAAGACCGGCTCCAACCAGGCCACCCTGCGTCTGAGGGCGCCCCAGGGCTGGACGGTGGAGCCTGGTTCGCATTCCTTGAGCTTCACCTTCGAGAACGAACGGCGCACGGCTTCCTTCAGCGTCCGCCCGCCCGCTTCGGCCCCCCAGGGGCGTTACCTTGTGAGCGCGCAGGCCGAGAGCGGAGGCAAGACTTTCAGCCAGGGATATCAGGTGATTGCCTATCCTCATGTGCAGACCCGCCATCTCTATCATCCTGCTCAGGCCGAGGTGCAGGTGCTGGACGTCAGCCTTCCCCAGGAGCTCGAGGTGGGATACGTGATGGGCGTGGGCGACGAGGTGGCCGAGGCCACCCGTCAACTGGGGGCCCGCGTGACCTTCCTCGAGGCCCAGGACCTGGCCGCCGGCGATTTGGACCGCTTCGACGTCATCGTCACCGGCGTGCGCGCCTATCTCAACCGCGACGACCTGGTGGCCAACAACCACCGCTTGCTGGAATACGTCCGCCGGGGGGGACACCTGGTGGTGCAGTGGAACAAGTACGAGTTCATGCGGGCCCAGTTCACGCCCTATCCCGTCAAGATCGACCGTCCCACCGACCGCATTTCGGTCGAGGAAGCGCCGGTCAGGGTGCTGCTTCCTCAACATCCGCTGCTCAATCGTCCCAACGTGATCACTGCGGCCGATTGGGAAGGGTGGGTGCAGGAGCGCGCCACCTACATGCTGGGCCAGTGGGAGGAGCCCTTTACCCCGCTCATCGAGATGGAAGATCCGGTGCCCTACAATGCCGGGGTGAAGCGGGGCGGATTATTGCTGGCTCCTTACGGCGACGGCACCTACCTGCACGTGGGCCTGGCCTTCTTTCGCCAGTTGCCGGCCGGCGTCCCTGGAGCCTACCGGCTGTGGGCCAACATCCTCTCGCTGGGTCGAGCCGCACGGCCCCAGGCTGGGGACTAGAGGGCCTGCCGCCCAACTCCCGAGGGCTAACGCCCAACTCACAAGCGGGGTCCGCGAAAAGCGTCCGCCGGCTTGAGCCGAAATCCACAAAAGTCTATATTTGCCCTATGAGCCGAGAGTTGCGATCCCACGAAGGTTGGTTTGTCCTCCATCTTTTCTACAGCATCGACCGCATGATGTGGAGCGAGTTGCTGGAGGAGTCCGAGAAAGAGGCGGCCGTAAGCCGATTTGAAGAGGTGCTGGAGGAGTTCCGCCGCTCCTCCGACTGCCAGGCCCACGCCTATTCGGTTTGGGGACACAAGGCCGATGTGGGCGTGATGCTGGTCGATCCCGACCTGCAGCACCTCAACCGGGTCGAGAATCAGCTCCTGTCGGCTCTGCCGCCGGGCATGCTGCTTCCCGTCTATTCCTTCACCTCCATGAGCGAAATCTCCGAGTACGTGTCCAGCGACAAGGACTACGGCAAGCACCTGCGCGAGAAGGAGGGGCTGGAGCCGGATTCGCCCGAGTACAAGGAGAAGATGGAGGCTTATAAGGCCCGCATGAAGGCCTACACCGACGAGCGTCTTTATCCCCGGCTTCCTCCTCACCGGGTGATGAGCTTCTATCCCATGAACAAGCGCCGCGAGCCTGAGCAGAACTGGTACTCGCTGGACTTCGACCGCCGCAAGCAACTGATGGGCGGCCACATGGTGACGGGACGCAAGTATGCCGGCAAGGTCAAGCAGTTGGTGACCGGCTCGGTGGGCCTGGACGAGTGGGAATGGGGCGTCACGCTCTTTGCCGACGATCCCGTCTATTTCAAGCAGATCGTCTACGAGATGCGCTACGACGAAGTCAGCGCCGTCTACGCCGAATTCGGCGACTTCATCGTGGGGCTGGAAATGAGCGTCCCCGAGCTCTTCAGCCATCTGGGGCTGATCAAAGCCGCCGAAGCCGTCTCGACGCCTTAGCTTAGCCGAAGCTTAGCCGGGCTGCCGGCTAAGCTAACCCTCCGTAGCTTCAGCGAGGGTCACGCCTCTTCCCCATTCCCTGGGTGCTGATTCAGCACCCGAAAATCAGCCCCCGTGGGCTCCTGAAACACCCTCAGCCCGAACTCGGGAATCACGGCCAGAATGTGATCGAAGATGTCGGCCTGGATGTTCTCGTAGTTGGCCCAGGCTTGGTCGTTGCTGAAGCAGTAGATCTCGACGGGCAGTCCCTGGGCGGTGGGCGCCAGGTGGCGCACCAGCATGGTCATGCCTTCATGCACGTAGGGATTGCGCTTGAGGAATTCGCCCAGATAGGCGCGGAAAGTGCCCAGGTTGGTCATGCGGCGTCCGTTGACCTTGATCGAGGTGTCGATGCCGTATTTCTCGTTGTGCTTCTTCAGTTCTTCGCTCTTGCTTGCCAGGTATTCTCTCAAGGCGTCGATTTTCTTCAGCCGTTCCACCATTTCGTCATCGCAAAAGGTCACCGAGTTCATGTCGATGTTGATGGAGCGCTTGATGCGCCGGCCTCCTGATTCCTGCATTCCCCGCCAGTTGGTGAAGGCGTCCGAGATGAGGGCGTAGGTGGGAATGGTGGTGTAGGTCTTGTCCCAGTTCTGCACCTTGACGGTGTGAATGGTGATGTCGACCACGTCTCCGTCGGCGTCGTACTTGGGCATGGAGATCCAGTCGCCCTTGCGCACCATGTCGTTGTTGGTGAGCCAGATGCTGGCCACGAATCCCAGGATGGTGTCGCGGAAGACCAGCAGGAGCACCGCGGTGAGTCCGCCGAGGAGGCTGAAGAGCCCCAGAACGGGCTGGTTGAAGAGGGTGGCCATCACCAGGATGGCCGCCACCAGGAAGAGGCCGATCTTGATGGCCTGGAGGTAGCCCTTGATGGGACGTTTGCGGGCCATGTCCTGGCGGCTGTAGACGTCGTTGACGGCATCCAGAAAGCGCGCCGCCACGAAGAAGCCGACCAGCATCATGTAGGCCAGGACTACTCTCTCGACCACTCTGAGCAGCCCTTCCGACTCGGGAAACAGGCTATGGAAGCCCCAGTAGAGGACCGCGGCCGGCGCCAGGTGGGAGAGGACGACGAAAACCTTGCGGTCCACCAGCACGTCATCCCAGTCGGTACTGGTGCGCAGGATAAGCCGATGAACGGCCACCAGGATGATGCCCTTGGCTATGCGGTCGGCGATGAAGGCCACCAGCAGAATGGCTGCCGTGGCCGTGCCGATTGCGATGTATTCAGCCGACCGAGCATCGACTCCTTGCTCCATGATCCACTGCACTAAGCTCTCAACCATGCCGCGCAGTGTATCGAAGCGTCCCTTCTTCGCCAAGGCTACGGAGGGCAGGCCCTCCTTCGCCAAGGTGTTTCGGGGGCTGGTGCTACGCGTCAAGGGTGTTGAGCCAGGGCGTTTTTTTGTCCCACCCATAGAAGCGTGGATAGGCGGGTTTCGACGAGCAGGCAGCGTGTCGAAAGTCAAGTGTTTTTCTTTGGAAACCTCCGAGCTGGCGACGGAAGACGTCTGAAGAGCGAATGGCGAAGATCAAGATCCCCGAAGGGGAGGAATTCGCCTAGCCCAGGGTAAAGCCCGCTGCGAGCGGAGCGCGGCAAGGGCGTCACCCTGGGTCTGCTTGGCAAGAGGCCCGAACGCTGAAAGCGTGGAATAACGCGACAGGATGGCTAAAACTTTTGACGCACTATGCTACCAGGATGCAATGGAAGGCCGGCACAGTTCGATGATGTCGGATAGGGTGCCGTTGGCGGTGGCCTGGAGGCCGTTGCCGCGGCCTTGCAGCAAGAGGGGAGAGTCGGGGTAGTGGCGGGTGTGGAACTCGATCAGGTTGTCGTTTCCCCGCAGTCGCGCCAGAGGACTGTCGAGCGGCACCGCGCTGAGTCCGGCGCGGACTTCGCCGGGGGTTACGGAGAGCATGTAGCGAAGCGTGTGGCCGTTTTTTAGCGCCTCCTGGGAGCGGCGGGCGTAGTCGCTGTCCAGAGGCTGCAGAGCGTCGAGGAACTCGTCTATCGAGAGGGTGTCGAGGTGGGCCGGGTAGAGGCTTTCCACCTGGACGTCTTCCAGGTCGAGGGCGAGTCCCATGCCGCGGGCCAGGATGAGGGCTTTGCGGGCCACGTCGCGTCCGCCCAGGTCGTCGCGCGGATCGGGCTCGGTGGCGCCCTGGCGATGAGCTTCCTGAACCAGGCGGCTGAAAGGACGGCCTTGTTGCAGGCCCGTCATCAGGCGTCCCAGGGTACCGCTGGTGGCGCCTTGGATGCGCTCGATGCGGTCGTTGCCGGCTCTCAGCCGGTTGAGGGTGGCGATGACGGGGACGCCTGATGCCACCGTCGATTCCCAGCGGCTGCGTCCGCCGGGGGGAGTGAGGCGGCGGTAGAGATCGAGCGGACCGGTGAGGGGCTTTTTGTTGGCCAGAACCACGCCGGCGCCTCTTTCCAAAGCTTCAGCCAGCGCCGGACCGGTGTCCTCGCCGGCGGTGCAGTCGACGGCGATCAGGTCGGGGGCGGCCAGCCCCCGCAGCAGCTCCAGCGGATCATCCTTTCTGCCGCCCTTCAAGTCGGCCAGAGACCGGCCCTGCCGCTTTGATTCGATGGCCTTCTCGAGCGCCGCGTCCGAGGGTGCGGCGAGCGTGCCGCTGGAATCGCAGATCGCCGCCATTTCGAGGCGCAAGCCGAGGTGCTGCAGGTGAAAGGAGCGGCTCTCCAGGACCTGCTCCATGAGGGTCCGTCCCACTCCGCCGAGTCCCAGCAACTGCAGACGCATGGTCTTCATGGCAAACCTGCGCCGCTCACTGGTTCCCGCTGCTGCCGATGGGGCTGCCGGGGGGCGGGGAGAGGGCGTCGGGCTGGGAGGCGGCCGGCGCCGGACGGTCCAGGAAGCGCTGGATGCGCTGGGAGGCATAGTCGAAGTGGGCTGCCCGGCGTCCGGAGGCGCTCAGGGCCAACTCCTCCAGCCCCGACTTCCACTCCTTCAGCTTGGCCGTGGCGGCCGCCGTCACCGAGGGCGCCGCCCGGCTGTGGGAGGCCAGTTGGATGGCGTGGTCGACGGCGGCCTGCTCGACCTCCTGCTTGATCAGCGCCTGCCAGGGATCGGAAGGCGTCTGGGCTTGCCAGGTGGCGGCGAAGACGGCGTCCAGGACTTCCCCCAGGTCGGGATGTTGGGGGTCGATGGCGTGTGAGGACTCGAGACGCGCGGCGCGCTGATGCTGCAGCAGTCCTGAGAGGGTCATGTCGGCGGCGATGCGTGCGGCGCCCACGGGGTCGAAGAGCCGTCCGCTGCGGCCGTCGAATCGTTCGCGGGCGTCGAAGTACCCCAGCGGAAGCGGCGGCAGATGCTGCAGCAGCGAGGGATCGATGGCCAGATGCGAGGGTTGCAGCGTTTCCAGCAGGGCCTGCAGGGCCTTTCTCTGCCTGTCGGGCGGCACCCAACTGAGTCCCGGCTGCCCGTCTCCCTTGAGAGCGTAGGTGTAGTAGGCGCCTCCCAGCACCTTGGCGGTGGCCTCGACCTGATAGCGGTGGTAGAGGTAAACCGGCACCAGGGTGTCCTGAAGCAGGGCCAGCGGTTCTCCCTCGGCCAGGTTGCCGGGTCCGAAGGCGTCGAGGGCGATGCGGCGGACGCGCATTATGTGATCGAGCTCCTCCACCGGGTCGCTGCCGTTGTCCCAGAGGTTGGCCAGCGGGTGGGCGGCTGAAGGCGGACGGGCGTCGGCGTCGCTGATGAAGAGATAACGGTTTCCTACGGCTTCTTGAATGATGGCCTCCAGCTCGGCCTCTTCATCGGCCTCCTCGGGGAAGTGGCTGTAGGCATAACGGACGGCCACCTTGTCCCACTCGCCGATGCCTACTGCGTAGGCCTGGGAAAAGTCGAGCGAGCCGTCGTCGCGCACATTGATCAAAGGGGCGGGATAGTCCATCACCGAGGCCCGTCCGGCATAGGTGCTGGCGGCGAAGTTGTGGGCGAATCCGAGGGTGTGACCCACCTCGTGGGCCGAAAGCTGGCGGATGCGGGCCAGGGCCACGTCCACCGGCTCTGCATCTTCGTCCAGTTGGGCCAAAAACTCGAGGGAGGGGAAGAGGCCCGCCCGGCAGTGCGGATCGAGCGTGCTGGCCGAGGCCGTCTCGGGACGCAGGCCCTCCATGATGAGGCGGTCCTGCCGTACCCGCAGCGAACCCAGCGTCACGTGGCCCTTGAGAATCTCGCCCGTGCGCGGATCGCTGACCGAACTCCCGTAGGACCATCCGCGGGTGGAGCGGTGGACCCATTGGATGACGTTGTAGCGGACGTCCATGGGATCGGCGTCCTCGGGCAGGATCTTCACCTGGAAGGCGTTACGGTAGCCGGCCGCCTGGAAGGCCTGGTTCCACCAACTGGCGCCCTCCACCAGGGCCTGACGGATGGCCGGAGGAGCACCGGGATCGACGTAGTAGACGATCGGCTCGACAGGTTCTGAACTCACGGACCCCGGGTTCTTCTTGTGCAGGCGGTGACGCAAGGCCCAGCGCTTTTCCAGCGGTGCGTCCAGGGGTGCCGCGTAGTCGGCCAGGGTGGTGGAAATGGTTGCCGCCCGCGGATCGTGGCGGCGGGGCCGGTAGCCGTCGTCGGGCAGGCGGATGAAAGAGTAGTGCTGGTGCAGCGAAACCGCCTCGGGAGTGGGCGTGACTTCAGACACCAGGCGTCCCGGGTCGCCGTCGGTCGAGAAGGTCAGCAAGACGTCGAACTCGCTGTTGTCGGGAAAGTTCTTGGTGCGGGCCCGGTTGAGGGCGCTGCGCGACTCGTCGAGGCGGTAGTTGCCCTGGCGCGATTGGCGCAGGCGTCCTGTCACGTCGTGGGCGTCGCGCAGCAGGAAGGGCGTCAGGTCGACCAGCAGGCGGCCGTCGCTTTCCGCCGCCGCCGTGGCGCCCCACAGCACCGAGGTGGCGAAGGATTGCTCCACGGCCCTCTGCTCGGCCTGGTTCTGGGTCACGGCCCGGTAGCGCAAGTTAGGCTGGATCAGCAGTATCTTGGGTCCCATGCGCTGAAAGCGAACGACTTTTTCGCCTCCCAGTTGACCGCGGTCCAATCCCACCGGATTCGACCCCAGCCCGGAACTCAGCGACTCGACATAGAGGAACTCGCTCCCCATCTGCTGGGGACCGATTTCCATCCACGCCTTGCCCTGGTCTTCGTCCCAGTAGACGGTGAAGAATCCCTCCATCTTCTCCATCCCCTCGGTCTTAGAGGCGATGGAGGGCTTGGAGGCCGAGTCTTGAGCCTGCAGCGCGGGCGCCTGAACTGCCCACGCCATCAACCACAAGCTGCTCAACCATGCTGAATAGACGATCCGGTAGGCCATCGTTTCTTTCCTCCTGTCTTTCGGAGGTTGAGTATAGACGCTGAGTCCTGCCGACGAAAATGCAGCGCTGCCGATTCGCTTTCCGGGAGCAGTGAACTTTTCTTTGCAGCCTCACGTAATGCTTGCTGACAGAGACCGGCGCGGCGGCGAAGTAGGGGCGAGGGCGGTTGCAGAAAGCCGATGGCCCCCACCAACCGTTTGCCCTCATGAGCCGTCTAACGTCTCCGGAACCCTGTCTATGAGGAGGAGAAATCCATTATGAGCGAGCGACCCCTATTGTTTCTGAGCAGCGTCACCAAGGTGTTTTACACCGACGAAGTTGAAACCCACGCCCTCTCGGGCATCCACCTTGAAATCAAGCAAGGCGAGTTCGTGGCCGTGACCGGCCCTTCGGGATGTGGGAAGTCCACCTTGCTGTCCATTCTGGGACTTCTGGATTCGCCCACCGAAGGAGAGTACTGGCTCAACCAGACCGAAGTTCAAGACCTGAGCCTCTCCGACCGGGCCCGCATCCGCAACCGCGAAGTCGGGTTTATTTTTCAGAACTTCAACCTGATCGGGGACCTGACGGTTTATGAAAACGTCGAACTCCCCCTGACCTACAGGCGCATGCCTTCATCAGAGCGCAAGGTCGCGGTGGAGACGGCTCTGCAGCGGGTGGGAATGGCTCATCGCCAAAAGCACTATCCCTCCCAGCTCTCGGGCGGACAGCAGCAGCGCGTGGCCGTGGCTCGCGCTCTCGTGGGACGGCCCTCCATCCTGCTGGCTGACGAGCCCACTGGAAACCTCGATTCCAGAAACGGCGCCGCCGTGATGGAACTGCTGGGCGAGCTGCACGAAGAGGGCGCCACCATCTGCATGGTGACCCACGATCCCCGTTACGCCGACTACGCACAGCGGAACATTCACCTCTTCGACGGCAAAGTGGCCGAAGAGGCCGAGCAGGTCGCTTAGCGGCCGCCTTTCAAGAAGCAGGTTGTCGGCCGGCGGGTGGGAGGCCGTTCGGAGAAAGAGAAGGGGAGAGATGGAAAAGTTGCTGCAAGACGTTCGTTTCGCTTTTAGGGTGCTGGCCAAGCGTCCCGGATTCACAGCCGTCGCCGTGTTGTGTTTGGCTTTGGGCATCGGCGCCAACAGCGCCATCTTCAGCCTCATCAACACCTTCTTTTTCAGGCCCCTGCCGGTTGAAGAGCCGCACCGCCTGGTGAAGATGTACACCAGCCTCTCCAAGGACTTCCCCTACGCTTCCTATTCCTATCCCGACTACCGCGACTACAATGCCGAAAGCGAGATCTTCAAGGGCGTGGCGGCTCATCGCACGCTTCCTCTCAGCGTAACGCTGCAAGGTGAGCCCGAGTTGCGTGTGGGCGAGCTGGTCTCGGGCAATTACTTTCAGGTCTTGGGAGTGCGTCCTCACAAAGGACGCTTTTACCTGCCTGAGGAGACCGTCACCCCCGGCACCCATCCGGTGGCGGTGATGGGCTACAGCATCTGGATGCAGAGGTTCGCCGGCGATGAGTCGGTGCTGGGGCAAAGCCTCATCATCAACGGCTCGCCCTACACGGTTGTGGGGATAGCGCCCAAGGGTTTCAAAGGGCTGTTCCTGGGCCTCGACCCCGATTTCTACATTCCGCTGATGATGATCGAGCAGGCTATGCCCGGAGGCAGCGGCTTGGAGGCGCGCGGATCGCGCTTCTTGCAGGTCACCGCCCGTCTCCAGGACGGGATCAGCTTTTCCCAAGCCCAGGCGGCCGCCGCCGTAGTAGGACAGCGGCTGGCTCAGGAGTATCCCAACTCAAACCAAAACGCCACCCCCCTGCTGCTCCCTCAGAGCGAAGCCAACCTGCCTCCTCAGTTTCGCGGAGCCGCCAAGGCCTTCTCGGCCCTCTTGCTGGGAGTGGTGGCAGTGGTGCTGCTGATCGCCTGCGCCAACGTGGCCAATCTGCTCATGGCCCGGGCCGCTGCCCGCCGCCGCGAGATCAGCGTGCGTCTGGCCATGGGTGCGGGACGCATGCGGCTGGTCCGCCAATTGCTCACCGAGAGCATGCTGTTGGCCGTGGGCGGCGGAGCAGCGGGCATCGGCTTGGCCTGGATCTCGGGACGGTTGCTCTCTTCGGTGCAGCCGCCCTTGCAGATTCCCGTGTCCTTCCAGTTTCCCCTCGACTGGAGGGTGGTGGCCTTCACCGTGGCCGCGGCCGCTGTGACCGGATTCGTCTTCGGACTCTTCCCGGCCCTGCAGGCCTCCCGTCCCGACATGGTGCCCGCCCTCAAGGGCGAGGAACTTGGGGCCCGCGGACGGCGCTGGAGCCTGGGCAAGGTGCTGGTGGCCGGCCAGGTGGCCTTGTCTCTGGTGCTGATGGTTTCGGCCGGGCTCTTTTTACGCTCCTTGAGCCATGCCGAGCAAATGTCGCCGGGATTCCGCACGCAAGGCATCCTGCTGGGTTCGCTCGATCCCAGCATGAACGGCTACAGTCAAGACGAGACGCGCAATTTCTACTCCACCCTCCTGCCCCGTCTTCGCGCCTTGCCCGAGGTCGCTCAGGCGGCGCTGGTCAACCGTCCTTCTTTCTCGGGCTTCGGAGGACAGCAATGGGGCGTTTCCGTGCCCGGTTATGAGCCTTCGCCGGACGAAAGCATGTCCATCGACTACAACGTCGTCACACCGGGCTACTTCGAGACTCTGGACATCGCACTGGTGCAGGGGCGCGATTTCGATTCCCGTGATCAAGCCGACTCCACACCCGTCATCATCATCGACGAAGCCTTCGCCGAGCGCTACCTGGGGGGACGCGATCCCATCGGGGCCGTGGTCAACACGGTGGGCGCCGAGCGCCGCATCATCGGCGTGGCCCGCAACGTCAAGCTGTCGAGTCTGGGCGAAGCCCCCAAGCCCCTTATGTACTTGGCCCAAAGCCAGTTCATGCAGAACGACATGACCGCCGTGCTGCGGGCCCGAGCCGGATCGGGGGCCGACCTGGCTCCCCGCCTGCGCGACCAGGTGCGCCGGATCGACCCCAACCTGCCTGTTTTTCAAGTGCGGGTGATGGAGGAACAGGTGGCCGTAGCCCTCTTCCCGGCCCGAGCAGGTGCCTGGCTGCTGGGGCTCTTCGCCGCTCTGGCCCTGAGCCTTTCCGCCATGGGACTCTACGGCGTGATGGCCTTCTGGGTCAGCCGCCGCCGCAAGGAATTCGGCATCCGCCTGGCCCTGGGCGCGGACCGCGGCGACTTGATTCGGTTGGTGCTGGGGCAGGGACTGCTGTTGGCCTTGGCCGGACTGGCGCTGGGGGCGCTGGCTTCGCTGGGCGCGGGCAGCCTCCTCTCGGGATTCCTCTTCGGGGTGGACTCTTTCGACTTCCCCACCTTTGCCGCGGTCAGCCTCATCCTGACCCTCACCGCAGCCTTGGCCTGCGCCTTTCCGGCCCTGAGAGCCATGCGGGTGAATCCCCTTCAAGCCCTTAAGTAAAGCTCCCGTCCGGCGCTTCATTTGAACATTTGCCCGACCCATGTCGTAAGCATTGGATGTGGGAGCGGTTTTCGAAGCGGGGTGCGGGACGAGCGCGTCTCTTGAAGAGGCGGGAGCATAAAAACTTGTACGAACCGTTAATCTTTCCCCTGCGGCTTCCGTTTTAAAGAGTGGAGAGCAGAGCAACGGAACTTCCGTTGTTTCGGATAGATCTAAAGGGCTGGAGAATACTTATGAGCACCCGGAAAAAAGTTTATGGACTTCTGCTGCTGGTAGTGGCCGTCGTCGCCTTGGGCGCGGGCGCAATGTACTTTTTGGCAGAAGTCGATGCCTCGGCGGCCGACCAGCAGCAAGCCGAGGCCGAGAAAGCCAAGGCTGAACAAGTCACTCCCGTGCAACTGGCTACGGTGAAGACCGATGCTATTTCTTCCTTTCTCAGCGCCACCGCCAACCTGAGGCCTTTGCGCGAGGTGGAAGTCGTCAACCGCGGTGACGGGTTGGTGAAGAGAGTATTGGTGCAGGAAGGCGCTTATGTGCGCGAGGGCGACCTGCTGGTCAAGCTCGACGACACCCAGCATCAAATCCGGCTTGAGACGGCCCAGAAGCAATTGGCCCAGGCCCGCCTTCAGATGGAAAAAGCGGCCATCCGCGAGGCCAAGGCCAAGACTCAGATCGAGAATTCTCAGGAAGAGTACGAGCGCTACAAGGCCCTCTACGACGAGCAACTGGTGAGCGAGCGCGAGGTCGCTCAGTTGCAATACAGAATCGAAGAGCTGGAGCATGATATCCGCATCTCGACCACCGACATCAGGGAATTCGAGAGTCGGGTGGCGGAGCTGCAATCCGAGATCAATCAAGCCAAGCTCGAGATCGAGCGCACCGAAGTCAGGGCCCCTTTCAGCGGACGGGTCATCGAGCGCATGGTCGAGCCCGGACAGACGAAGAGCGCCTTGCAGCCGCTCTTCAGGCTGGCTGACCTGACGCCGCTCTACGCCGACGTCTTCTTGTCGGAGCGGGAGGCCATGCAGGTCGAGCCCAGCCAGCCCGCTAGCGTGGTGCTGGGCGCCCGCGAGGAGGTCAAGGTGCAGGGGCGCGTCAACCGCATCGCGCCCATCGTCGACCAGTCCACTGGCACGGTCAAGGTGACTGTGGAGGTGCCGGCCGCTTCTGATCTCTTCAAGCCCGGAGCCTTCGTCCGCATCGACATCAAGACCGACACCCGCCAGCAGGCTCTGCTGATTCCCAAACGCGCCGTTTTGGAAGAGGACGGGCAAGAGTACATCTTCCTGGTGGAAGGCGACCTGGCACGCCGTCAAAACGTCGAAACCGGTTACAGCTCAAATGGCTGGGTGCAGATCGTGAGCGGCGTGAGCGAGGGACAGAAGGTGGTTACGGCTGGCCAGGGCGCCCTTAAGGAAGGCTCCAAGGTCAAGGTGATCGAGGGCTGACTTCGCCGCCTTTCTCTCCCCTTAAAAGCATCAATCGTGCGGATCAGGCGTCCTCAGGCGCTTTCCGCCCCCTTCTGTTCGAGCCGAGAACATGAAAGCAATCCAGAATTCCATAAAGCGCCCGGTCACCGTTTCTATGTTCGTGGTGGCGGTGATCCTTTTCGGGATGGTTTCCCTGGACCGGTTGGCGCTGAACCTGTTGCCCGACATTTCCTACCCTTCCCTGACCATCCAGACCGATTATCCTGATGCTGCTCCGGAAGAGGTGGAATCGCTGATCACCCGGCCCGTCGAAGAGGCGGTAGGCGTTGTGCCGGGGCTGACCCGAATCAGCTCCACCTCGCGTTCGGGACAGTCCGAAGTCATCCTCGAGTTCACGTGGGATACGCGCATGGACCTGGCGGCCCTGGACGTACGCGAGAAGCTCGACTTCGTAACGTTGCCCCGAGACGCCGAGAAATCCGTTATCCTCCGCTTCGACCCCTCTTTCGATCCCATTCAGCGCGTCCGCCTTTACGGCGACCTCAGCCTCAGCCGTCTGCGCTACGCCGCCGAGAAGGAGCTGCAGAAAGACCTCGAGTCCACCGAGGGAGTGGCGGCGGTCAAGGTGATCGGCGGACTGGAAGAGCAGATCCGCATCGAGATCGACGAAGGCCGGCTGGCCGAACTGGGAATTCCCATCACCGAGGTCACCGCCGTCCTGGCTCAGGAGAACCTCAATCAGGCCACCGGCAGCCTCTACGACCGCGACGCCAATTACCTGGTGCGCATGCTCAACCAGTTCCGCTCGGTGGAGGAGATCCGCAACATCATCGTGCGCAGCACCAGCGGCCGCCGCGTCTTGCTGAGCGACGTGGCCCGGGTTTGGAGAGGTACCAAGGAGCGCGACGTCATCGCCCGCCTCAACGGCAAGGAAAGCGTGGAACTGGCCATCTACAAGGAGGGAGACGCCAATACCGTCACCGTGGCGCGGGCGGTGGAACGCAAGCTCAAAGCCCTCCAAGAAGGCGGACTCTTCCCCAAGGGCGTTGACTACGAGGTGGTCTTCAACCAGGCCGACTTCATCGAAAGCGCCGTCGACAATGTTCTTTCGGCGGCCATCCTGGGCGGGCTGCTGGCTACTCTGGTGCTCTTTCTCTTCTTGCGCGACCTGCGCAGCACCATCACCATCGGCTTCTCCATTCCCATTTCCATCATGGCCACCTTCGCCTTGATGTATCAGACCGACATCACTCTCAACATCATGTCCCTGGGAGGGGTCGCCCTGGGCGTGGGGATGCTGGTCGACAACTCCATCGTGGTGCTGGAAGCCGTCGACCGCTACCGCAAGTCGGGCATGCGCCTTGCCGAAGCCGTCTACCGCGGAACCAGCGAGGTGGGCAAGGCGGTGATCGCCTCCACCCTGACCACAGTGGCGGTGTTTCTCCCCCTGGTGTTCGTGGAGGGAATCGCCGGACAGCTCTTCAGAGATCAGGCCCTGACCATCACCTATTCGCTGCTGGCCTCTCTGCTGGTGGCCTTGACGGTGATTCCCATGTTTCTAGCCTTGCGCCTCAAGAGCCCCCAGGATCTGGAATCGCGGCCTTCCGAAGCCGGATCAGAGCCGGCCAAGCGTCCCGGATGGCTGCGCCGAGTGCTGTATTTCCTCATCGTCACGGTCAGCGGAGTCCTGCTGGCCGACGCGCGCCGCGTCATCAGGGCTGTGGGGCGTTTGCTGCGGCGCCTTCTGGACCCCCTTCTCAACCTCTTCCACCGCGGATTCGAGGGGCTGTCTCAGCGCTACCCGAGGCTGCTCACCTTTTCGCTCAACAACAAGGGACTGGTCTTGACCTGCACCCTGGCCTTGCTCCTGGTGGCCGCCGTCCTCTCGCTGCAACTGGGAGCCGAGTTGATTCCTCCCCTGACCCAGGGCGAGTTCTCTTTTCAGGTGGAGTTGCCCAAGGGGAGTCCCTTGCATCAGACCGACCGGGTGCTGAAGGGCCTGGAGGAGAAGGTCGCCGAGTATCCCGAAGTGGAGGTGGTCTACTCCAGCGTGGGCGGCAGCAACGAGAATCAGTTCGCCCAGCAGACCGAGGAAGAGAACATGGGTCAGCTTTACGTGGCCCTCAAAGACCGTCGCGACAAGCAGGTGGAGCGTTCGGTGATCGAGCGCATCCGCCAGGAACTGGGAGGCTACGCCGAAGTGGCCTACACTTTTCGCAGGCCCACGCTCTTCAGCTTCAAGACCCCCATCGAGGTCGAGGTCTACGGATACGATCTGGATTCGTTGCGCCGGTCGGCCAACCTGATCGCCGGCGAGATGCAAAACATCTCGGGACTGTCTGACATCGCCACCAGCACCGAACTGGGCAATCCCGAGGTGCACATCCGCTTCGACCGCGAGAAGCTGGCCCGTCTGGGGCTGGATGAAGGCCAGGTGGTCAGCATCTTGCGCAACAAGATCCGAGGGGACGTGGCCACCCGCTACCGGGAAGAAGACAAGCAGATCGACATTCTGGTGCAGGTCGAGGAGGGCTCCCGCCAAACAGTGGCCGATTTGCGCGATCTGACGGTCAACGTCTCGGCGCGTCCTGCCAACGTTGCGGGAGGCATGAGCTCGACGGCCACGCCTGATCGTGGAGAGACGGGAATGATCCCCATCCGGCTGGGTTCGGTGGCCGAGATCGATATCAGCCGCGGACCCTCCGAGATCCGCCGCATCCGCAATCAGCGGGCCGCCGTCATCGCCGCCAACCTGACCGGACGCGACCTGAGCAGCGTCTCCAACGAGATCACCGAACGCATCGATCAGGTGCGCGGCCAACTCCCTACCAACGTCACGGTGGCGCTGGGCGGACAGAACGAAGAATTGCAGGCCTCTTACAACAGCCTCCTCTTCGCGCTCGGACTGGCCATATTCCTGGTCTACCTGGTGATGGCTTCCCAGTTCGAGTCGCTGGTGCACCCCTTCATCATCATGTTCTCGGTGCCGCTGGGCCTGATCGGAGTGGTGCTGGCCTTGTGGGCCACGGGCATCAACCTGTCGGTGATGGTCTTTCTGGGCGTCATCATACTGGCCGGAATCGTGGTCAACAACGCCATCGTCCTCATCGACTACACCAACCAGCTTCGGGCCGAGGGGCTCAACAAACGGGAAGCTCTGCTGCAGGCTGGACAAGTGCGCCTGCGCCCCATCGTGATGACCACCATGACGACCGTGCTGGGTCTGTTTCCCATGGCGCTGGGATGGGGCGAGGGAGCGGAAGTGAGAGGGCCGATGGCCATCACCGTGATGGGCGGCCTGCTCTTTTCCACGCTGCTTACGCTGATTTTCATTCCCGTCATCTATGAACTTATAGACCGCAAGGTCTATCAGGCGGACGCGGCGGCGGCTCCTTCCGACGACGCCGGCGAGGCCGGTCTGAGCCCCGACGGTCTGCAGCCCGCCCGTTGAAGCGGGCCGGCTCTGAAGGCTATGGAAGAGAAATGAGCATGTCGAAGTTCTCCAGCAAAGACGAAAACAAGGAAGGCCGGACGGGCACCTGGATCTCCAGTTTCTCGATCCGCTTTCCGGTTACGGTGTGCATGCTGCTCATCTCCTTTTTGGTGCTGGGCGCGGTCTCGGTGAGCAAGATCCCGCTGGTTCTGCTGCCTTCCATCAACGCGCCCTTCATCGTGGTGGTGGCGCCTTATCCCAACGCCACGCCCGAACAGGTGCAGGAAGAGATCACGCGTCCTCTGGAAGAGGTTCTCGCGACCATCCCCAACGTCCGGCGCATCACCTCGCGTTCCAGCGCCGACAACGCGCAAATCGCCTTGGAGTTCACCCTGGGGCAGGACATCGACGTGATGCGGGCCGAGGTTCGGGAAAAGGTCGATCAGATCAGGGGCGAGCTGCCTGAAGACCTGCGCGACGTATTCGTTCAGAACTTCAACACCGACGACATTCCCATCATCGAGGGACGCATCGCTTCGGGCCGTGATCTGCGCGGTCAGTACGAACTGCTGGACGTCAAGATCAAGCGGCCCCTGGAACGCATTCCAGGAGTCGGCGACGTCAGCATCGACGGGGTGGCGCGCCAGCGTATCGACATCGACTTGCGCCTGGACGACGTCAAGAAGTACGGCGTCGACATCGGAGCGCTCTTCGACAAGCTCGACGGCACCAATTTCAACGTTTCTCTGGGGCGCATCGAAGATGCCGGCGTCCGCTACGGGGTCATCACCGACGGCAGCGTCGGTTCTCTGGAGGAATTGCGCCGCTTTCCCGTCAACGAGCGCGGACTGCTGCTGGAAGACATCGCCGAAATCGACTTGATCAACCCCGAGTCGGCCTACGGGCGTCACCTCAACGGCGAATTCGCCATCGGTCTGGCCATCCGCAAGGCCTCCGACGCCAATACGGTGGAAACGGTGGCCCGCATCCAGGAAGCCATCAAAGAGATCAACGAAGATCCGGCCCTGCAGGGTATCGAGGTGCTGGTGTGGCATGACGCCGGGGCCGAGATCACCGAATCCCTGCACGGACTGCTCAACGCCGGGACGGTGGGAGCGGTGCTGGCCATTATCGTGCTCTTTCTCTTTCTGCGCAAGCTGGGCGCCACCCTGGCCATCGGCCTCAGCATCCCCTTCTCGATCCTCTCCGCCGTGGGCTTCCTCTATCTCTTGGGCAACAGCCTCAACGTGCTCTCCATGATGGGTTTGATGCTCTCGACCGGGATGCTGGTCGACAACGCCGTGGTGGTGCTGGAATCCATCTACAGCAACCTGGAAAAGGGCATGCACCGCGTCCAGGCCTCGATTACGGGTACTCAGGGGGTGGTGCGTGCGGTGGTGGCCTCGACCCTGACGTCCATCATCATCTTCGTGCCTCTGGTCTTCGGACGCGAGACCATTTTCACCCTTTTCCTGAGCCATGCCGGCATCGCCATCATGATCACCCTCTTGTGCTCGCTCTTCGTCTCGCTGACCTTGATCCCCATGGGACTGGCGCGCTTCTTCCGCCTGCGCCTCAGCTCAGAGGCGGAATCGGCGCGCAAGGGTGCTGGAAAGACCTGGGTCGACAAGATCCGCGACCGCTACGCCAAGCTGCTGGATTGGACGCTGCGTCATCCGGTCTGGACCGTGAGCGCCATCATTGTCATTCTGCTGGCCACCTTCTATCCCGCCTCCCAGCTCAGGGACACCAGCATCGACGCCCAGGACATGCGGGACTTGATGGTGGAGTACGAGTTCAGCGAGAACTACCACTACCAGAAGATCGAGAGCGATTACGTGGAGCCGGTGGAACGCTTCCTGCTGGGCAACCGCGACAAGTTCGGCATCGAGAACGTTTACAGCTTCTACACCAACAATGCCGCCAACACCCGGATCTACTTCGACGAAGACAAGGTGGCTCAGGACGAGGTGGCCGACATCCGCAAGTCCATCTCGGAGGGCTTGCCGGTGATTCCGGGTGCCGACATCAGGCTGGGACAGCAAGAGGGAGCCGAGAACCGCCAGTTCTTGAGCGTCAGCGTCTACGGCGAGAATCCGCGGCGGCTGCGCGAGTTGGTGATGGAGGCCAAGCGCGGGCTGTCGCAAAAGGACGAATTCGCCGAGATCTACACCGGCGTCGACGAGGCCGAGCAGGAAGTGCAATTGGTGCTGGACCGGGTCAAGGCCCGCGAGTTCGGGATCTTTCCCGAGTCGGTGGCCGGCATCCTCAGCATTGTGATCCGGGGGCAGCAGCTTCGCAGCTTCCGCTCGGAACAGGGCGAGGTCGAGGTTTGGGTGAGTCTGCAGCCCACCGACCGCGAAGACCTTGACGATCTGCTCTCGATCGTGGTGGGCGGCGGGCCTGATGGTGAAGAGATCCGCCTGGCTCAGATCGCCGATCTCCAGATCGTCAAGACACCGGGTTCGATCCGCCGCGAAAACCGCCGCACCTTCACCAGCATGTTCATCAACTACACGGGAGGCGACACCGAGGAGGGCAAGTCGTCTATCCGCGAGACGTTTGAGTCCATCAGCTTCCCCGAGGGCTACTCCTGGAGCTTCGGATTCCAGACCATCGAGCAGGAGAATCAGGAAGCTGAGTTCTTCTTCAACCTTTTATTGGCCGTCTTTATGGTCTACCTGGTGATGGCTTCCCTCTTCGAGTCCTTCACTCACCCCCTCGCCATCATGATCTCGCTGTTGCTGGCATGGCCTGGAGTGGTGTGGTTCTTCTACCTGACGGGCACACCTTTCAACCTGATGGCCTTCCTTGGGTCATTGATCCTGATCGGCATCGTGGTCAACAACGGCATTGTTCTCATCGACCACGTCAACAACCGCCGCCGGGAGGGGCTGGCCCGCCGCGAGGCTATCATCGAGGGATGCTGCGAGCGCTTCCGCCCCATCCTCATG
Organism: Acidobacteriota bacterium; assembly: GCA_035471785.1. NCBI lineage: Bacteria > Pseudomonadati > Acidobacteriota > Acidobacteriota bacterium. The sequence goes on along the minus strand of DATIPQ010000113.1, from coordinate 4,584 downwards.
ACCGCCGCCACCACCATCGTGGGAATGATTCCCCTGGCCCTGGGCACCACGGGCGTCTTCGGCCTCCGCTACTTCCCCATGGCCCGCACCGTGATCGGCGGCCTGGCCGCCTCAACCGTCCTGACCCTGATAGCCCTGCCCACGGTCTACCGCCTGCTCGACATATTGGCCCTGTGGCTTCGCGAGGCCTGGTTCAAGAGCCGAACCAAGCCCGCCCCCACCTCAACCACCGACCCTGCCCCAGCCACATAACACCCCATATCCAAGCCTGCAAGCCACAAGGAACTCAACCTCCAAGCGTCCGCGGGATTTTGCGGGTCCTGCTTTGGGATCAGGTGGCGCCGTGCCTGTAAGTTGTTTTTTTACAGTGGTTTATGGGCACAGACTGATCAGCGAGTGTAGATAGGTTCCCGCGCAGAATTTGCAGATTTCCCACCCGTTGACCGGACGCAAACCCGCTATTTCCGGACTTTCTGCCTCGGTGTTTTCTGATCTAAAAGCAGAAAACACCTGTCAGATAGGGTTCCGAGTGGGCGGGCGGGCGTACATATTGGTTACACTCGTCACGCCTTAGTTGCGATGCGGCAACCTGATCATTAGCGACTGATCCCCTTCGTCGACGTGTAGTGTCTTTATTGCCTCGGTTCCGAGGGAGGTGCCGACTGTGATCGAGAACTCTCCGCTGCCGACGCCCCGGAAGACAAACGAGCCATCCGCTGCAGAAACCGTTTCCCGGTCCAGGGCCCGGGCGAATGCGCGCGACTTTGGCAGCGGAATTGTCCTCGATTTTGAACTCAGGATGACCCGCAGTCCGGCGAGAGCGCGCTCCTGGGAATCCAACACTCGGCCCGACACGACCGCCCCTTCCGCTAGCGTGATCTCGATTGGCGCGGGAGCAATCGCCCGCGGTGCTTGCGCCCAACGCTTGACGAGTGTGATGACTGGCAGGAACCGTTCATGGAAGACCTCGACGGCAAAAGGATAGTCGGCGGAGGCAAGCGTGGAAAAAGAACCGTCTTCGTTGGTCAGCACTCCGCCGTAGGGAAGGCCGAAGGTCGCCCAGTTCAGTTGCTGGTCGTCGTAGACGATCCCCACTTCGGCGCTGTTTACAGGCACGCCATCCTGTGTACGGACGACGCCTTCAACAACGATGGGCGGCTTGAGTCTCATTGTCATCGTCGCTGGTTTGGCAGAGCGAACGATCCTGCGCGCTGCGAACGCATAACCCTCACTCTGAGCTAGCACCAGCATTCCCTTCGTGCGCACGGCCACCTCTATCTTCTCGGCTTCGAAAAAGCACCAGGGAACTCGGGTGCCACAGGTGCGCACGAGCGGTAGGAAAGCGGTCTGCGACGGGTCAGGCATTGGTGCCGCGGGGCCGCGAATCTCGATGAGCGACACTTTCGCATACCTCACCGGCACCTGAGTCTCAGCATCCACGACCTGAACGCTGATCGAGCCTGACACCTGAGCGAAAGCCGAGATCCCGAAGGCAAGTTGGACTAGGATTATGGTGACCCTAAAGCCCCAAGAACGGCTCGTGGTTTTCATTGGATCGACTCCGCATCATGCCTAGCAAAATGTCAGTCAGTTGCATAGACCGTAAAGATCCAGAAATCTTCCATTTCGGACATATATGGCCGCTTGTGCCGAGATGCCGCTGGAATTATCAGTGGCGCTCTTCCAGGGCGAAATCGAACTCTCGCAGCATTCTTCCGTAGCACACATCGCAGGGGCGCTCTGCGTTCCGAATTCCAATCGTCCAACCTGCGTATCTGGAGACGCCGGGTCGAGCTCGAACAGATCCATGAAATGATTCTCCACAGCAACCGCGCACAACTCCATTGACTTGCACCCGCCGTCGATTCCATTCGGGCAAGGTACGTCGAAGTCCAGGATGGCGACATTCGGGGACACACCCGCATGGATGTCCCAGCCACTAGGAGTACCTTCGTCCGAGAACTGCTGCGTGCAAGCCGCCGAATTGTAAAAGGGTCCTTTCGGTGCGTCGCAGCCTGTCGGAAACTTGGTAGTGTCTGAAGTGCAGCTATTCCACTGAAAAAAACCGCCGGAGAGTTTCCAGCCGTCAAACTGACGAGAATTGCGTTTCTCGCCGAGCGTCGACTCAACTCCCCAATTGCCGAACGGGGCACTGTGAATGCCGCCACACTCGGCGCTGAGATGATGGCCAGTGATGCGCCGGTCTTGATTGACCAACTGGACTTCGAAACGGCACACACCGCGCATACGGCTTTGCCCAAGTAACTGGTCCGACGCCATGAGAAGGGGGATAACTGCCAGACAGAAACTAGTAATGCAATTACTTTTCATCAATCCCAAAATCCGCTTTCTGCCATGTTCGAATATCTGTCCGCCGACCTATCTATCCGCGTAATCTGCCAAGTCTCTATAGTTGAAATGTTCTCCTCATGCAACCTTGATCTTATCATGATACTGCAATTGGATGGGTGTAAACCAGAGTCAAGTAGTGCAAATTTTAGATTGAGAAGTTTACCTGCAGAGTTAAGCACCCCTGCAGGATGACAATTGCAATGTCGCGGGGCGACCCTTGACTAGGCAGGGAATGCAGCGTCAATAAGTCAGCCTGTCGCGACCACACTCGCCCACACCTGAGGCCCTCTAAATCGTACCTTCGGGTTTCGCAAACGCCTGTGCCCGGACGTCTCATGCGAGCTGTCCCGACAAATTTGTCGTCGCCGAACGTATTTGGGCGAACCCAACCAAGATCCGTGGTACTGGCCTTCAGGAGCGGGGTGTGAAGGCGCGAAGGATGGCGTCAAGGACGCAGTCGAGATGGGTGCCAACGTCTTTTCTGTGTCATCTCCGCCGTCACGGTTGTCACCTGAAGCGCGAAGGGGTCTCGCATTCGTTGTGGACGAATCCCCAGACCGGTGAAGTCGAGGCTGTACCGCGACACCCCGAAATACCTAACCGGCTTGCCCCCCCCATAAGATCTGCCGCGGGCTTTCAGTTCCTGAACTCGGTAAATGAGTAATCCAGGCTTACGCATCCGTCGCATATCGTGATCTAACTTTGCGAGCGAACTGAAATCACTGCCTGTCCGACTGTAGATAGAATTGTAGCTGGTGAGTGCACCCAGGAACCACAGAGTTCGACAGACTTCAACACAGCGCCTCCCAAGTGGTTGAAAACAAAAGGCTTAATTCTCGCATATTTAGGCGAATTCCTACCTTCTGCTTTGGGATCAGGTGACGCCGTTCCTGTAAGTTGTTTGTTTACAATTGTTTATAAGCACAGGCGGAACCGAGCGTAGATAGGTTCCTGCGCAGAATTTGCGGATTCCCCACCCGTTGAATGGGCGCAAGCCCCCTATTCCTGGGCTTTCTGCCACAAGGTTTCTGACCTAAAAGCAGGACACACCCGCCTAGAGGATGGCGGCTGCGAATCGAGAACATGATCGAGTCGGCAGAAGCAATCCTGGGGTTTACCGACGGTTTGAACTTCGAGGATTTTCAGGCTGACAGGAAGACGGTAGATGCGGTTGTTCGAAACCTTCAAGTGATCGGAGAGGCCGCCCGCTACATGCCGTCCGAGGTACGATCCAAAAACAGCGATCTTCCGTGGATCGAGATGAGTGCGATGCGGAATATCCTCACCCATGAGTATTTCGGCGTCGATCTCTCCATCATCTGGCAGACCATTCGCACCGACCTCCCGACCCTGCTGCCTCGGCTTCGCTCGATGCTGTCCGGTAACTAATCAGGAATACTCCCTCTGGATGCACATCTACAGTGCGTTCCCAGGGCCGTGGAAAACCCAGTGTTCAAAGGGGTTTGACCGAGGTTACCTCCTAACTTGTAGTACAGATCCGCCTTGGAAACCAAGGTCCGTCGTAGTGACTCTCGAAGCAAGTCAGGAGCGGGAGGTGAGGGCGCGGAGGATGGCGTCCAGGACGCGGTCGAGGTGAGTGCCGACGTCTTCGGCGAGGAAACGCAGGACGAGGTAGCCCTCCTCTTGGAGCAGCATGTCCTTTTTGCGGTCACGGCGATAGGCCTCCACGTTGTCGAGGTGCTGGGCCCCGTCGAGTTCGACGGCCAAGCGGGCCTCTTGGCAGAGCAGGTCCACCTCCATTTGCCCCCTGCTGTCGAAGGGAATGGGTAAGTTGGCGTTGAGACGGAAGCGTCCTGATGTCTCTGGAAGGGATTCCAGGCGGCGGTAGAGGAAGGCTTCGGTGGCGCTGCGGGCGCGGGCGATTCCATCTCTCTTGGCTGAAACGGGCCTGGTCGCTTGGGCGAAGAGATCCGCTAACGGGGCGTCCACGCCGTCGCGAATCAGCCGCTGAACGCTGGCTGCGTATTGAGACTTCCATTGCGGATCGATGGGCAGGGGGACTTCCGTCGGCCAGCCGGCCACCGCGCTTCCCGGAAGCAGGATGCGGTAGCCGACCGCCTCGTATCCGCCGCAGCGGCGGTCGAACATCCGGCTAAGCATGGGGACATTGAGGTCGGCATAATCATACACTCGTACTTCGCGCTTGCCGTGGTGGAGGCGGTGGAGACGACCGACGTACTGGGCGATGGTCCCGCGCCAAGAAACCGGGAG